>NZ_KB903680.1 GCF_000379785.1 Gallibacterium anatis DSM 16844 = F 149
GCTATGCTCGTTATAGAGGATTATCCAAAGTGCAAATGCAATGCTTCCTTGCGGCAATGGCACAAAATATCAAGAAAATTGCCCTAGTGGTATGGGCTATTTTGTCTTATTTATGGCGTCAATTTTACTTGTTTGAGGCATGGGTAAAACAATCAGCGAAAATGACCGCTGGCACCGTTATCTGAAAGGAAAAGCAAGAGAAAAGCGACAAAGTAAAAAAACAAACCCACTTTTATCAAATGATTTTGGAAAGATGGGTTTGTCAGCAGTCTGAGGCTTCTCTTTGAGAGAAGCCTTTCGCCTGTGCTCACACAATATCCACTTTCAATTCGCCTAATTTATCAACCGCAACCACAATGTGATCGCCAATTTCCACTTTGCCGACACCTTTCGGCGTGCCAGTAAAAATTAAATCACCCGGCTGTAAACAAAAATAAGTTGATAGATGAGAAACTGTTTCCGCCACTGACCAAATTAATTGGTTAAGATCACTGCTCTGCCGCACGTCACCATTAACCCAAAGCTGAATCGCACCTTGCGACAAATGCCCCACTTCACTTACTAACGACACTTCACTTATTGGTGCAGAGTAATCAAATGCCTTACCAATTTCCCACGGTCGCCCCATCGCTTTCATCTCATTTTGCAAATCTCGTCTGGTCATATCCAAACCAACCGCATAGCCTACAACATAATCCAACGCCTTTTCCACAGCGATATTGGCGCCCGATTTACCGATTACCGCAACTAATTCACCTTCATAATGCAAATTTTTCGTTAAAGTCGGATAGGGAAAGGCATAACATTCATTCTGTTTGACACACTGCACCGCATCCGCCGGTTTACAGAAGAAAAACGGTGGTTCACGATCGGGATCGTGCCCCATTTCACGCGCGTGTTCCGCATAATTTCTGCCAACACAATAAACGCGATGCACCGCTATCTCGTCATTTGAATCTTTCACTGTGATTGTTGTTAACGGTGGCGGTGTGAATAGATATGCCATTTTGCTCTCCTTATTTGCTCAAACCAATGCCAAAACCTCAACAAAAATTACCATACAACCTTAAAACACTCGATTTTTTCATTTTATTTTTTGATCGACTTCACAAATTTGAATATTGCTTGTTTTAAGAAAATCGAAAATTGGTTATTTTTATCTCATCGAAACGTTTCGATATTTCTACAACTACGACGAGGTTCCATTATGAAAAAACTTGCTACTAAAACATTACTTTTATGTTCTCTCTTTTCATCAGTTGCAGTTGCATTTGCAGCTTATCCAGAAAAGCCAATATCTATTATCGTGCCTTGGGGTGCTGGTGGTAATACAGACACTATTGCCCGTTTAGTTGCTAAAGGACTACAAACTGAATTAGGAGTAAATGTTAATGTTATAAACAGAACCGGTGGCAGTGGAGTAGTAGGACATGATGCAATAAAAAGAGCCAGAGCCGATGGATATACTTTAGGAGTTGCTACTGCTGAAATTGCATTGATGAGACATCAAAAAATGACTGATCTAAGTTATCAAGATTATACAAATATTGTTCGTTTAGCCGTTGTTCCAGGTGGAATTCAAGTCAGTAAAGATTCTCCATATAAAGATCTAAATAGTCTTATTGATGCAATTAAACAAAACCCTGGAAAATTAAAAGCATCTGGAAGTGGCTTAAATTCCATTTGGCACTTAAATTTACTCGGTATTTTGAAAAGTCTCAATCAACCTGAAGATGCTGTTAAATTTGTTCCATCTCAAGGTGCTAGCGCGGCCTTACAAGAGCTAATTTCAGGAGGTATTGATTTCACAACTTCGTCACCTGGAGAAGCTAAAAGTATGACTGATGCTGGATTAGTAAAACATTTAGCCATTACTTCTGATGGTAAAGATACTTTATATCCGGATATTCCTGTATTTAAAGACGTAACTAAAACAAATTGGACTTTAGGAGGATGGAACGTTCTCGTTGGACCTAAAGGATTACCCGAAGACGTTCAAGAAAAATTAGTAAAAGCAATGGAAAAAGTCTATGCCAGTGGCGAATTACAACAATTTGCTCACAAACAAGGTTTTGATGTTAGTGCTTTATACGGAAATGATCTTATTCAATTTATGAAAAATGAAGACACTAAATTTGGTGACTTGTTATCAACCGATAAATAATTAAGGAGATAGATCCCTGAAAAGGGATCTATATAATAGCTATGCTTAGATTATTAACCCCTCTATTTATTTTTATATTAGGATTAACTATCTCTCTATATAGTTATTATACTTATGCAGACTTTTCCAGTTATGGTGCTGCATTTTTCCCTACTATCATTGGTATTTTTGTGTCTTTTTTCTCTATCATAGACTTTTTAATGGAACTAAAAATACGGAATAAATATATATTTCAATCATTTAATTTCAAAAGAGATATCTTGAGTACATTATTAATAATCACTTTAATTTTCTCTTACCTTATTGTGTCAGAATATATAGGATTTATCTTAACATGCAGTTTAATTCTGATAACACTTACTATTCCTTTATTAAAAACAAAGAAACTAATTACAACCATATTTTTAATTATTCTATCTATAGCTATTTATATACTTTTTGCTAAAGTACTATTAGTTTCTTTACCTACTGGAATATTATTTTATTAGGGAGTATTTATGGATATTTTGATATCAGCAATATCTTATATAAATATTAATGCTATATTAGCTATTCTTGCTGCCGGGCTATTTGGATTATTTGTAGGTGCTATACCAGGATTAACCGCTACTATGGCTGTTGCTTTATTAGTTCCATTTACTTTCTTTATGGATCCTATTCCCGCTCTCGCATTAATGATTTCTGTCGGAGCATCATCAATTTATGCAGGTGATATTCCTGGTGCACTTCTACGCATTCCAGGAACTCCTGCATCAGCAGCTTATGTTGATGATGCCTATTCATTGGTCAAAGCAGGAAAAGTCAATCGCGTATTAGGACTGGGCTTGTTAAGTTCCGTAATAGGTGGTGTAATCGGAACTATTATTCTCTCACTTGCTGCACCAAGTTTAGCAAAATTTGCCTTAAAATTTAGTTCATTTGAATATATGTGGTTATCTCTACTAGGTTTAAGTTGTGCTACTTTAATTGCAGGGAAATTTATCACTAAAAGTTTAGTAACTCTATTATTCGGCATTACTTTGTCAACTATAGGGTTTGATGAATTTACTGGACAAGCTAGGTTTACCTTTGGCTTTGTATCACTTTATGAAGGTATTAGCTTCATACCTGCAATGATAGGTTTATTTGCTATATCTGGTGCTATTGAATATTATGCTAATAGATATAAATTCATTGATAAATCGAATTCTAATAATAATTTTAATCAGCCAAAATCTTTAAATCTATTCAGTGGATTAGGAAAAGTATTAGCTAGACGAAAAATTAGTATATTAAGAAGCAGCATTCTAGGAACATTAATAGGAGCATTACCTGGAGCTGGGGCAGATATTGCAGCTTGGATTTCTTATGCAATATCAAAAAAATCATCTAAAACACCAGAGCAATATGGGAAAGGATCAGAAGATGCTATTATTGACTCATCCAGTAGTAATAATGCTAGTTTAGCTGGAAGTTGGATTCCTTCATTAGTTTTCGGAATCCCCGGTGACTCTGCAGCTGCTATTATTATTGGGGTGTTATATATGAAAGATATGCAACCGGGTCCATCATTATTCTTATTTCAACCTGATAAGTTATATGCTGTTTTTATCTTATTTCTAATAGCTAATATTGCTTTAATTCCATTAGCTTTAATCGTAGTAAATTTTCTTAAAAAAATCATACAGATTAATAAAGACATTCTATATCCAATTATTATTATATTCAGCATCATTGGTTCTTTTGCAATTAATAACTCCGTAGAGGCAATTATTGTAATGGGATTAATGGGAGTAATTGGCTATTTTCTACAAAAAAATACTTATCCAATATCACCAATAATTCTAGGAATGATATTAGGTCCTATGTTAGAAAGAAATCTGCTTGCTTCATTAACAAAAGCAGATGGAAATCTAATGGCTTTCATAGAAAGACCGGTTTCTATGTTACTCGCAATTCTATTTTTAATAGTTGTCATCTTACAAATATATGGAATTATTAAAAACTTTAAAGATAAACATTCTAATGAATAAATATGGAGAATAAAATGAAACTTCAAGGAATCATCCCTGTAATGCTAACCCCATTTAAAGAAAATAATGAAATAGATTACGATGGATTACGTCGATTAACAGATTGGTATATTGATAATGGCGCAAATACTCTTTTTGCAGCATGTCAATCCAGCGAAATACAATATTTATCTCTAGAAGAGCGTATTAATATTACAAAAACTGTCGTTTCTCAGACTAATGGAAGAATACCTGTTGTTGCATCAGGCCATATTAGTGAACAGTTGAATGATCAAGTAGAAGAATTAAACGCAATTTATGATACAGGTGTCGATGCGGTTATTTTAATAACTAATAGACTTGATGTTAATAATCAAGGGACATCAGCTCTAAAACAACATTTTGAGAAATTAATCACTCAATTACCTCAAGATATAAAATTAGGATTATATGAATGTCCTGCCCCATTTCGCAGATTATTGACAGATGAAGAAATCAGTTATTTTGCTCAATTAGAAAATATGCTGGTATTAAAAGATGTTTCTTGTGATCTATCAACTGTAAAAAGAAGAGTTGAACTTACAAAAAATAGCAATTTGAAAATAGTTAATGCTAATGCATCTATCGCGTTTGAAGCAATGAAAGCTGGTTCTGAAGGTTTTTCTGGGGTCTTTAATAATATTCATCCGGATCTATATGCTTGGTTATATAAAAACAGATTTTCAACTCATCCTTTAGTCACAGAAATTGCTCACTTTCTTGCCATCTGTGGAGCTGCGGAAAGTTTCGGATATCCAAATATTGCAAAATTAATGCATACAAAATTAGGTACATTTAAATGTTATAACTCAAGAGTTATTAAGGAAGACCTTATTACTAAATATTGGGCGGTAGAAGATCTGCTAAATCATATCATGCAAGCTTCCGATGACTACCGTAAAAAAATTACAGAAAGTGGTCTTTAATCTATGCTTTAAGGTGCGCCTTGCTGCGCACCATTAAAAATAAATTTTCAGTTGATAACTAAGGGCAAGCAAAATGCAAAAACTCACCATTCTTGGCAGTATTAATGCCGATCACGTTATTCAAGTTCCTCATTTTCCACAACCGGGAGAAACTTTATCCGGTCAAAATTACCATATCGTCTATGGCGGGAAAGGTGCAAATCAAGCGGTGGCGGCGGCTCGCTTGGGGGCAAAAGTTGATTTTATTGCTTGTATTGGCGAAGACAAAATCGGGCTTGAGATGAAACAGGCTTTTCAAAAAGATGGCATAAACACCGAAAGCATCGCTACAATTCAAGGTGAAACGACTGGTATCGCTATGATCCAAGTTGCCGACAGCGGTGAAAACAGTATCGTCATTTCAGCCGGTGCCAATGCTCATCTCACCACCAACATTGTGGACAAATTTAAACAGAAAATTCTTGATGCCGATGCGCTCTTGATGCAACTGGAAACGCCGTTGGACGCCATTATTTATGCCACCAAAATTGCTAAACAAGCCGGCAAACACACTGTGCTAAACCCGGCGCCGGCAAAAGCGTTACCGGATGAGTTACTTGCTCAATTAACAATGATTACCCCGAATGAAACCGAAGCAGAAGTACTGACCGGCGTCAAAGTGGTAGATGAACAGAGCGCGGCACAGGCTGCGGCAGTGTTTCATCAAAAAGGGGTTGCCATTGTTTTGATTACATTGGGGGCAAAAGGGGTATTTATCAGTCACAATGCATTACAAAAAATTATCCCCGGCTTCCGTGTTCAGGCAAAAGACACCACCGCCGCCGGCGATACTTTTAACGGTGCGTTGGTAACTGCATTGTTGGAACAGAAATCACTGGAAGAAGCGATTCAGTTTGCCCACGCGGCAGCCGCTATCAGTGTTACCCGTTTCGGTGCGCAAACTTCTATTCCGAGCCGTCAGGAAACGCTCGATTTTTTAGCCAATATCAAATAGCATAACTTAAATTATTCAAATAAAAGGCAAAACTGTTATGGCAACAATGAAGGATATTGCACGGATAGCGAAAGTTTCAACTTCAACCGTATCACACGTAATCAACAATACACGTTATGTCAGTGATGAGATACGTGAAAAAATTATGAAGGTTGTCAATGAGTTAAATTATACCCCTTCCGCTGTTGCCCGCAGTTTAAAAGTAAAAGAGACAAAAACATTGGGAATGTTGGTTACTGCCACCAGCAATCCGTTTTTCGCCGAAGTAGTGAGCGGTGTGGAACAATATTGCAATCAGCACCACTACAACTTGATCATTTCCAGTATCGATGGCAACGAACAACGCTTGCAGCAGAATATTCAAACTTTAATTCAAAAACAGGTGGACGGATTGCTGTTAATGTATTCCGACACTCGCCACGCAATGGTGGAACAGTTAAATCTAAATTTGCCGATTGTGGTAATGGACTGGTGGCCGACCGAACTAAATGCCGATAAAATTTATGAAAATTCAGAATTTGGTGCTTATCTTGCCACAAAAACCTTAATTGAGCAGGGACATAAAAATATCGCTATTATTACGGGTAAATTGGATAAATCCTTAGCTCACAACCGTTTGCTCGGTTACCAAAAAGCGTTGCAGGATGCGCATTTGCCGATCAACTCTGATTGGATCATTGAAAGCCATTTTGATTTTGAAGGTGGCGTAGAGGGGATGAAAAAATTGTTACAGATTACGCCTCGCCCTACAGCCGTTTTCGCCTGTAGCGACACCATTGCGGTCGGCGTTTATCAAGTGGCTTGGCAACAAGGATTACGCATTCCGCAAGATATTTCTGTCATCGGTTACGACAATATTATGTTGGCGCAATATCTCACCCCACCGCTAACCACAATTCATCAACCTAAAGCAGAATTGGGCAAATTAGCAGTGGAAACCTTATTGGAAAGGATTAAATCGCCGGATCTGGAATATAAAACCACAATGTTACAGCCACAATTAATTTGGCGTGCTTCAGTCGCTAAAATTTAGATAAAATCCAAAATTTCCTATTTTTTTTGTGATCTCATTCAAAAAATTTCAAAATTCTTCTTGCAAAATTTAAATTTAACAAGTAGCTTACAAAACTCATCCATTTCAATAACACAACATCAAGGTGGCTACTATGACAAATTTTAAAAAGCTTCTTCTCTCTTCTTTGCTTGTTTCATCCGTTGCATTGGTCGGCTGTAATGACGAAAAAGAGAAATCAACAGCATCTGCAAATACCGCTGAACCGGCAAAAACGGCTGAAACAGCATCTGCCACAAGCGCACCGAAACTCGCCTCTAAATTTGTAACCATCGCCACCGGCGGTGCCTCCGGACCATATAATATTATCGGCACTACTCTGGCAGAGGTTTATTCCAATGAATTAAAAGCGAATTCCAAAACGCAAACCACCGGTGCCTCCGTTGAAAATATCAATTTGCTCAACAGCAAAAAAGTGGAAATGGCATTTGTTATGCGTGATGCATTAAGCGATGCTGTAAACGGTTTAGGCAGCTTTGAAAACAAAAAAGTGACCACTGTCAATGAACTTGCTGCACTCTATCCGAATTTTGTGCAAATCATCACGTCCAAAAAAACCGGCATTAAAACTATCGCTGATTTGAAAGGACATCGTGTCGCTACCGGTGCGCAAAACTCCGGTGTAGAAGTCAATGCACGTAAGTTATTGGCAGGATTTGGCATTACTTATAACGATATTACCGTTGATTATCTCGGTTATGCCGAAGCGGTTGACGCACTTAAAGCCGGCAGAATTGATGCGGCATTCTTAACCAGCGGTTTGCCGAACTCTTCATTAATGGAATTACAACAAGGTTTCGATTTGCAGCTTGTCAGCATTCCTAAAGAAGGTGCGGAAAAGATTATGCAACAATATCCATATTTTACTTCAATGGCGATTCCGGCAGGCACTTACAATAATGCAGAAGATGTTCCTACCATCGCAATCCGCAATGCACTCATTGTGCGCTCTGATCTAAGTAATGATGATGTCTATTTGCTCACTAAAACTTTCTTTGAAAATATGGATAAATTGAAATCTTCACATCAAGCAGTGAAAGATATTAATTTGGAAGAAGCACAAAAAGGCTCTATCGCGCCACTTCATCCGGGTGCAAAACGTTACTATGATGAAGTGAGTAAAAAATAGGTATGCGGAACGTTACTAAGATAGGTATTGTTGCAGTTTTAGCAGTAATATCCATCTTGATTTTCCGTGTCGACACACTCTATTTGCAACTGCCGAATAGTGTGTGTCGCCTACCAAGCAAAGAATTCACACTACAATGGAGACATTCCGTAGAAAAACAGTTGTGGCAAGAACATTATGCTCAACAAGGTAACTCACTGATTTTAGACAAAATCTTTCAACAAACGTTTGGTGCCGGTTCGCCGGCAAGTGGCGAATATATTCCTGCACCGAAAGGATTTGTCGGTTACCGTGCCCACATTGTTATGCCACAATTAAATTGGGTTGTTTCCTCAAATATGCAGGGCGTTTTATTTACTGATAATTCGATTATTCCTGTTTTTAAACTGGTTCCCGATTATACAGAGATAAAAATTATACCAACAAAACAGAACCTCATTTCTTTTATATTAGGAGTGAAATGCAATGTCGAACCAACAAGTAAAACCAGCGAGTGATTATCAAGAAATCCTCGAAAAATATGACAAAGAATCGGTGGTAAAAACCGGACAATCTCAATGGCAGAAACATATTATTACTATTGTGGCTGTCGCTTATTCGTTATTTCATCTTTATATCACTTTTTACCCAATGCCTACGCTACTACAGCGTGCGTTACACGTCGGCATTGGGGCATTGCTCATTTTTCTTGTTTATCCCGCTGCGAAAAAATACAGTAAACGCGGCATTATGTGGTTTGACTGGATTTTGGGCATCTTGGCACTCATCACCGCCGGCTATCTGTGTTATGAATATGATGCACTGATGACCACTCGCGGCGGTATTCCAAACGAAAACGACATTATTTTCGCCATTATCACTACCTTGATCGTGATTGAAGCGGCACGGCGTTTAACCGGCTATATTCTTATCATTTTTTCGCTATTGTTCCTGCTCTATCCATTTATCAGTTCAATGGATTTTATGCCGGATCGGCTATTAACACGGTATTATGATATCGGTGATATTTTCGGACAGCTCTATCTGAAAACCGAAGGATTATACTCTTCCGCTATCGGTGCTTCAGTCAGTTTTATTTTCCTCTTTATTCTTTTCGGTGCATTCTTAGCAAAATCCGGAATGGGAAAACTCTTCAACGATTTAGCATTAGCACTGGCAGGAAGTCGTCAAGGCGGACCGGCAAAAGTGGCGGTTATCTCCAGCGGTTTTATGGGAAGTATTAATGGCGCAGCCGTCGCAAATGTGGTCAGTACCGGCGCTTTCACTATTCCGTTGATGAAAAAAATCGGTTATCACCCAAATTTTGCCGGCGCAGTCGAAGCCAGTGCCTCTGTCGGCGGACAAATTTTGCCACCAATTATGGGCGCAAGTGCTTTCATTATGGCAGAAACCACCGGCGTGAAATACAGCACCATCGCTTTAGCGGCGCTGCTGCCGGCACTGCTCTACTATATCAGTGTCATCGCACAAGTACATTTTCGTGCCGGTAAGCGTAATCTCAAGGGTTTATCCAAAGATCAACTGCCGCAACTGAAATTAGTGATGAAAGAACGCGGGCATATGTTCATTCCAATTATCGCTTTGGTTGCATTTTTAATTGAATCCGTACCGGTCGGTTATGCAGCAAGTTACACCATTTTAATTACCATTGTTGTCAGCTGGTTACGCAAAGAAACCAGAATGGGGTTAAAAGAGATTATCGAAGCGTTAGAAGACGGCGCTAAACAGTCATTGCCGGTAATGGCAGCCTGTGCCGTAGTCGGAATTATCATCGGCGTAGTCAACCTCACCAGTTTCGGTACCGTAATGACCTCCTATATCGTCACATTCGGTGCCGGTTCATTACTGCTCACACTGATTCTCACAATGTTGGCATCCATCGTGTTGGGAATGGGATTACCATCAATTCCCGCCTATATCATCACCGCTACTATGGCGGCACCGGCATTGGCAGATTTCAACATTCCATTATTAGTCAGCCATATGTTCGTCTTTTATTTCGGTATTTTCGCCAACATCACACCGCCGGTGGCATTAGCCTCTTTTGCCGGCGCAGGAATTGCCGGCGGCGATCCGATGCGCACAGGATGGCAATCATTAAAATTAGCGCTAGCCGGCTTTATCATCCCATTTATCTTCGTTTACAACCCGAATATGTTGATGATTGATATCAATAATGCCGTTATTACCGCTAACTCATTCCCACTTCCGGCAGTGACAGAAATCATTTCCGTCTGTGTCACTTCAATTTTAGGTGTAATCGGACTTTCCGCCGCAATCGAAGGTTATTTCAAACATAGCATTAATAACATTTTCCGCATTATTCTGGCTGTAGGCTCAGTATTGCTTATTTCTCCGGAATTTATCTCCGATATTATCGGCATCACTATTCTGGCAATAATGTTAATCATCAACCTCAAACAGGCGAAAATGGCAGGGTAATTTACACAGACTCCTCCTATTCTAGGATAGGAGGGGTGCTGATAGCATTGATGTCTATTATTTTTTGTTTTCTAAATAACGCAAAATCACCGCCAAAAACGGTTGGGCGTAGCGTTCTAATTTTTTGAAACCTACACCATTGATTTGCAGCATTTCTGAAAGTGTTGTCGGCATTTCTCGCGCCATCTCTTCTAAAGTGGCATCGTTAAATACCGCATAAGGCGGAATGTTATCCCGATCGGAGAGTTGTTTCCTTAATTTGCGTAATTGGTTAAAGAGTTCCCGATCGCCCTGTTGTGCTTGATAGTGATGGGCGTGGTTAATCATTGAAAGATTTTGTCGTGGGGTTGCTAATGATAACGTCATTTCTCCGCGCAAAATCGGTCTGGCTGCCTCAGTAAGCTGAAGCGCCGAATAATTGGCAATATTTTGGCTTAAAAAACCTAAATGAATTAATTGACGGATCACACTGTGCCAATACTCTTGTGATTTATCCTTGCCGATACCAAAAACAGATAATTTATCATGTTGTAATTCTTGAATTTTCTGATTTTGCACGCCTCGCAACACTGCAATCACATAATAACTACCGAATTTTTGTCCGGTACGATAAACCGTAGAAAGGATTTTTTGCGCATCAATCAAACCATCATATTTTTTCGGTGGGTTAAGGCAAATATCGCAGTTATTGCAAGGTTGATGGCGATGTTCGGCAAAATAATTCAGTAACACCAAGCGGCGACAAGTTTGTGCTTCGGCAAATTCGCCCATTGCTTGCAATTTATGCTGTTCAATCATTTTTTGTGATGAATCGGGTTTTTCCTGCAATAATTTATTCAACCACAAATAATCTTGATGATCATAAAACAGCACCGCTTCCGCCGGCAGATCATCACGCCCTGCCCGACCGGTTTCCTGATAATAGGCCTCAATACTTCTCGGCAGATCATAATGCAACACAAAACGGATATTCGGTTTATTAATGCCCATTCCGAATGCAATGGTGGCAACAATAATTTGGATATTGTCACGTTGGAAATCGTGTTGAACCTGCTCCCTGATTTCATTGCTAAAACCGGCGTGATACGCCTTTGCGGAAATCCCTTTACGCTGCAACATTTCCGCCAATCTTTCCACTTTGTTACGGCTGTTGGCGTAAATAATGCCACTCTTGCCTTTTTGCGATTTGACAAATTTAAGCAACTGTTCTTGCGGTTTAAATTTTTCCACTACGGTATAACGGATATTGGGTCTATCAAAACTTCCAATATAAACAAAGGGTTGCTGTAAATTAAGTAATTCCAGAATGTCTTCTCGAGTAACGCGATCTGCCGTTGCGGTTAGTGCCATAATCGGAATGTGAGGAAAAACACGCGTTAAACTGCGTAGCTGTGAATATTCCGGACGAAAATCGTGCCCCCATTGCGAGATACAATGAGCTTCATCAATCGCAATAAAACTCACCTGACACTGCTGAATAAAATAGAAAAACGCTGTGGTCATCACTTTTTCCGGCGAAATATAGAGCAATTTCAATTTTCCGGATAACGCCTGTTGTTCAATTTCTCGTTGCTGTTCCAAAGTTTGACTTGAATTCAGATAAGCGGCTGCAACGCCGTTTGCGGTCAGTTGATCGACTTGATCCTGCATTAAAGCAATCAAAGGGGAAACCACAAGCGTCAATCCGGGAAAACAGAGCGCCGGTATTTGATAACAAAGCGATTTGCCGCCACCGGTCGCCATCAGAATAAAGCTGCTTTGACCTTGTAATGTCGCGGCAATAATCTGTTGCTGCCCTTGACGGAATTGCTGATAACCAAAAACGTCCTGAAGAATGGATTTTGCACGGATAAGATCAGGCGATAACACCTCAGCCTGATCTTCTGAATTAGAACACATTGTTTAAACTGATACCTAAACCGATGCGATCGGTGGAACGGTTATAGTCCAATAATGATTCGCCATAACCGTGATAATATTGCGCATAAACACGAACATATTTGGCAATTGGATAACTCCACGAAAGCTCCATTCCGCCTTTATTGGTTCGTGGATTATAACGTGCAGTCGTTTTCAGAATATGTTCATCAAACCGATAACCCACGCTGACATCACCATAACCATAATAATCAACAATATCCGGATTATCATCATCCGCCGCTTTTTCCGGAATACGCCAATAAGGTTTTAATTCGACCAACCAGTTATCCTTACTGAAGCCAGCTCGTAAATAAAGCCGATTCCAGCTGCGTGATTTTAACTGTTGATCACTACGCCCGTTTGATGTGTGAACCACGCCGGTTTCAACATCCACTAATTTCCAACCAAACGGCAAATCATAGTCGGTAGCCCACGCTACAAACAGCTGTGGTTGATAATTACTTTCACGGAATGGCGAAGATTCGCCACGATTACTGAACTGAAACCACGAACGCTGGGTATATGCACCGGCAAGTACGGAATTTTTACCCAAAATCCCTTTCCATAACGGCAAAGCAACACTGATCTGGAATTTGATCTCATCGTGGCGCATATTTTCCGGGTAGTTGTAATTTTTATTGGAGAATGTTTCCATTAAATAATTCTGTTCGTATGGTCGCAATCCCACAAAATTATCCGGCGCTTGTGTCAATAACAGTGCGGTTCTGCTTTGATAAGGTAATAAACTAGCCGTTGCCGATGATAATGCCAATAATGTAGAAAATGCGACCAAGCAATGTCTGAAACGCATCTCTGCTCCTATTTTTTATTGATTGGAAAATTCAACCTGTTCGCCGTATGCCGCACAGGCCTCGCTTAAATAATGCCAAAAATTCTTGCCTTCCGCATTTAACCATTGTCCATTCTGATAGCGGAAATGGTAGCCGCCCAATTTGCTTGCCAGCCATAATTCCTGTAGCGGCTCCTGTTTATTCACCACAATTTGGCTGCCATCATCGAAGGTAATGGTAAAAACTGAACCTTGCGTATCACAATCCACATCGCAATCCTGCTGTTCCAGTTCTTCCTCTATCTGCTGCCAAGTTTGCTCAACAATTTGATGATATTCTGCATTATTCATAATCAATTTCTCCCAAAATAAGCGGTCATTATAGAGATTTTCAGCGGTTAGAGATAGCATAACGCACAAATTAATGATAAAAAGAGCATCTATTGATTAAGGATCACATTATGTTTCAATTCACGGCATAACAGATAAAATGTAACGCAATGAACTGCTCTGATTTGGCAAGAATAACACTTCGCCCAAAGCAAAAACACGCTATCGCCGTGAACGGTGGGACTTCAACTATTTAGGAATTTTCAATGAAAAAATTATTTCTTACTCTTATTCTAGGCAGCTTATTCTTAACCGCTTGTGGCGTGAAAGGGCCATTATATATGCCACCTGCCGATAATTCGGAACAACAGCAACAAGCACAATAATTTTGAGGTTAAAACAGATTTATGGATTATTTCAATTATAAAAATGATCAATTAATGGCAGAAGAGATCTCTGTCAAACAGCTTGCACAACAATTCGGTACGCCTTTGTATGTTTATTCGCGCGCCACATTGGAGCGCCACTGGCACGCTTTTGATTCTGCGTTACAAGGGCATCCGCACCTTATCTGTTTTGCCGTAAAATCCAACCCGAATATCGCTTTATTAAATTTACTCGCCAAATTAGGTTCTGGCTTTGATATTGTTTCGCAAGGCGAACTTGAGCGTGTGTTAGCCGCCGGCGGTGACGCCAATAAGGTGGTGTTTTCAGGTGTAGCAAAATCCTATAGTGAAATTGAACGCGCATTAGAAGTTGGCATTCGTTGCTTCAATGTAGAATCAGAAGCTGAATTGCTGCGCATTAATCAGGTCGCAGAAAAATTAAATAAAAAAGCGCCGATCTCCTTGCGTGTTAATCCGGATGTGGATGCCAAAACGCACCCTTATATCTCCACCGGATTAAAGAAAAATAAATTCGGTGTCAGTGTGGAACGCGCCAGAGAGGTGTATCGCTTGGCAAAAACATTGCCACATATTCAAATTGTCGGTATGGATTGCCACATTGGTTCACAACTTACTGAATTACAACCGTTTTTAGATTCAGCGGATCGTTTATTAGTTCTGTTGGAACAGCTGCGCCAAGACGGCATTGAATTACAACATCTCGATCTCGGTGGCGGTTTGGGTGTGCGTTACAGCGATGAAACACCGCCACATCCGACTGAATATGCCAGTGCGTTATTAGCGAAATTTAAACAATATCCGGAGTTGGAAATCATCCTTGAACCGGGGCGAGCCATCAGTGCCAATGCCGGTATTTTGGTGACCAAAGTAGAATATTTAAAATCAAACGAAGATTTTAATTTTGCCATCGTTGATGCCGGAATGAATGATATGATCCGTCCGGCGTTGTATCAGGCTTATATGGAGATTATTGAGGCGGATCGCACCTTAGATCGTGAAAGCAAAGTTTATGATGTTGTCGGTCCAATCTGCGAAACATCAGATTTTCTCGGCAAAGGCAGATCATTGGCGATCGCCGCCGGTGATTTTATTGTACAACGTTCAGCCGGTGCCTATGGTGCAAGTATGGCTTCAAACTATAACTCTCACCCGCGCGCAGCGGAAGTTTTGGTGGATGGCGACAAAGCTCATCTCATCAAACGCCGCGAACGTTTTGAAGAGTTATGGGCGTGTGAACAACTTATTACCGAATAAAATCTCTTTTTACAGGGCGATATGGCTAAAATTTCGCCCTGTATTTCACCTCATTGCAAATTTTTCAAAAAATTTACCTTTCTAATTCTTCGCTAATTTTTCATTTTTATACTTGCAACCACTGAAAACACAGAATGTCTGCTTACCCATTTGTGTTTGAAGTAACCATCATAAAAGGAGCACAAATAAAATGTCTAAAATAACAAAAAAAATCGCAATGTTATCAAGCGCCGCCTTGTTGGCAATTGGTACAGCACAGGTGAGTTTGGCGGATAATGATGACTTTCCACGTTTGGAAAGCGCATTAAATGCCAGCAAAATTACTCTTGTACAAGCGATTGATATCGCAACACAAAAACAGGCGGGAACAGTGGTTGAAGCTGATTTCCATCCGCATAGAAAGGGAAATCCTTTTTATGAAGTGGAAATTTTAACCAGTGACAAACAATTAAAAGAACTTCGTATTGATGCGGTTACTTCTGAAGTCATCAGAAACGAAGTGAAAGACACCGGCTGTCGTGATGGTGATAGACACCATAGACGTAGTCACTAGCGATTACTTATTCCAACGATCTTAAATCAACTAAACTAAATTACCCCCAACTTTGCAGTAGTCAGAAACGGCTACTGCTTTTTTTACTTAAATTCCTGTTTCCTTACTAATTCGTTTCCGTTATTATCGACATTCTTTTAACAAAAATAATATTTCAATAACGTAAAACCATTTTAATAAGGAAGGAATTTTTATGTCTTTACGCAACGCTATCGCAACAAGCCCAATGAGCGCATTTCAATGGAGCATTGTTGTTATTGCCGCCATTATGAACCTGCTTGACGGTTTTGATGTGCTTGCGCTCGCCTTCACTGCTACTGCCATTCGTCAAGAATTTGCTTTGAGCGGTGTTGAGCTGGGTACGCTATTAAGTGCCGGATTATTAGGAATGACCGCCGGTTCACTTTTTCTCGCACCAATAGCAGACAAAATTGGACGTAGACCATTATTAATTATTGCGGTTTTATTATCCGCCATCGGGATGTTCGGCTCCGCCTTTACGCCAAACCAACAATGGTTAGCATTCTGGCGTGTAGTTACCGGCTTGGGCGTAGGCGGCATTTTAGTCGGCACCAACGTTTTGACCAGTGAATACTCCTCGCAACGTTGGCGTAGTTTAGCTATCAGCATTTATGCCGCCGGATTTGGTGTCGGTGCCGTGTTAGGGGGAATGTTTTCTGTAATGCTACAAGCAGAATATGGTTGGCGTTCCGTCTTTTTAGCCGGTGCGGTTCTGACTGCAATCTGTTTAGTCATCGTTATTTTTTGGTTACCTGAATCAATTGATTTTCTGTTAGTGAAACAACCTAAAAATGCGCTACGAAAACTCAATCGCATTACCGTAAAAATGGGGTTGGGTGATCAATGGCAACTACCTGAAAAAACAGCAGAAAATCGCACTTCCACTTTGCCGTTTTCGCGTCTGTTGCAGCAAGATTATCGCCGCTCTACACTCCTTTTATGGACAGCATTCTTTACCATTATGTTCAGCTTCTATTTTATCAGTTCGTGGACACCTGCTTTGTTAAAAGAAGCCGGAATGACTATGGAACAAAGCGTGAGTATCGGGATGATGATCTCTCTCGGCGGTACGGTCGGCGCACTGTTTTTTGGTTTATTGGCAAGTTATTGGTCGCCTAAAAAAGTATCGGTTATTTTTACTATACTTTCAGCACTGGTGGTTGTCTGTTTTATTTTATCCAGCTCGATCCTTTGGCTGGCAATGATTCTCGGTATTTTAGTCGGTGCCTTGATCAACGGTTGCATCAGTGGGCTTTACACTTTAAACCCTAGTGTTTATGCCGCGGAAATTCGTAGCACCGGCGTAGGCACAGCGATCGGTGTCGGACGTATCGGAGCTATTTTAGCACCAACCATCGCCGGCATTCTGTTAGATCAGGGTTGGGATAAGCAGAGCCTTTATATCGGCGTTGCCATTGTATTATTACTCTCCACGTTGGTGTTAAGCTATCTAAAAACTTACCAAAAAGATTAATGTTTATGATGGCGTGTTGACACGCCATCCATAGAAAGCGCAAATATTAGGTTTGATAACTAGCCATTATCAAAATCTTGGTTATACTGATTCCCTTTCTATTTCTGTTGTCACGATATAAGACTGTATGCAACAAACTAAGCAAAAAATGATGTTACAAGGCTTCAAAGATGCCTTCCCCGTGATGCTCGGTTTTATCCCTTTCGGTTTTGTTTTAGGCGCTCAAGCCGCTGCACAACATATGAAAGTGTGGCAAGTGCCGTTTATGACCGGTGTAAATTTTGCCGGCGGTTCGGAATTTGCCGCAGTAGGATTATGGGCTTCACCGCCGCCATTATTGCTAATTGCAATGGCGACTTTATTGATCAATTGTCGCCATATTTTGATGAGCGCCGCACTTACTCCTTATTTAAAAGGTATTTCCCTACCAAAATCTTTGCTCGTACTATTCTTTATGTGCGATGAGTGTTGGGCATTGGCATTGAATCACATCAAACAAAACGCGTTGCGCCAGCTCAATCTACATTATTACTTCTGTATGGCATTGTCGCTTTACAGCACTTGGATTATCTCAACGGCAGTTGGTGCTTGGTTGGGGCCGGTATTAGGTGGTATTAAGCAATACGGTTTTGATATGGCTTTTGTTGCCGTATTTTTGGTGTTGCTCAAAGGAATGTGGGCGGGTTTTCGTCCAGCGATTGCTTGGTTAGTCAGCCTGTTAGTGGCAGCACTTAGCTATAAATTTATCGATGGCGCTTGGTATGTTTTATTAGGCACCGTCAGCGGTTTAATAGTTGCTTGGTGGTTGGAGAAACACAAATGAGTTGGGAAGTATTAACCATTCTATCTATGGCGGCGGTAACCTATTCAACCCGGCTGCTCGGTTTCTTTTTACTACAAAAGAAACAATTAAGTCCGACAGCAAAAAACTTATTGGCTCAAGTACCAGCGTGCGTACTAATTTCTGTTATTGCACCGGAATTTACTAGCAGTAATCCAGCGGACTGGATCGGATTAATCATCACCTTTTTAGCGGCAATCCGTTTTTCATTTTTACCAACTGTTATTATCGGCATTATAGCAACCGGGATTGCTAGACATTTTCTTGGTTAATTCGGTTCAGCTATTCCGCCAATCGGTGGCAAATGCTAGAATACCGCCAATTTTTTTGTTTTTTAATGGAATTTTATTATGCGTACTAGTCAATATTTACTTTCAACCTTAAAAGAAACTCCAACTGATGCCGAAGTGGTCAGTCACCAATTAATGCTGCGCGCCGGTATGATCCGTAAACTTGCTGCCGGTTTATACACTTGGTTGCCAACCGGTGTTCGCGTATTGAAAAAAGTGGAAAATATTGTGCGTGAAGAGATGAATAAAAGCGGTGCTATTGAAGTAATAATGCCGGTAGTTCAACCAGCTGATCTCTGGCAGGAATCTCATCGTTGGGAGCAATACGGCCCTGAATTACTCCGCTTTACCGATCGTGGCGACCGCCCGTTCGTGCTTGGCCCGACTCACGAAGAGGTCATCACCGATTTGGCTCGTCGTGAATTATCTTCTTACAAACAGTTGCCGATCAATCTTTATCAAATTCAAACTAAATTCCGTGATGAAGTCCGCCCACGTTTCGGGGTAATGCGTTCTCGCGAATTTATTATGAAAGATGGTTACTCTTTCCACTTGGATAAGGAAAGTCTACAACAGACTTATGATGTAATGCATCAAACTTATTGTAATATTTTCAATCGTTTAGGTTTGGATTTCCGTCCGGTTCAAGCGGATAACGGTTCTATCGGCGGTAACGGTTCGCACGAATTCCAAGTGTTGGCAGATAGCGGTGAAGATGACATCGTCTTCTCTACCGAATCTGATTACGCGGCAAATATTGAAATGGCGGAAGCGGTTGCATTGGGCGAACGCCAAGCAGCAACAGAAGAATTTCGTATCGTTGATACTCCGAATGCTAAAACCATCGCCACATTGGTAGAACAATTTAATTTACCGATTGAAAAAACCGTCAAAACCTTGATTGTAAAAGGGGCGGAAGAGGGTAAATTGGTTGCTTTATTAGTGCGTGGCGATCACGAATTAAATGAAGTTAAAGCAGAAAAATTACCGCAAGTGGCATCCCCATTAACTTTTGCCACTGAAGAAGAGATTCGTGCGGCTGTCGGTGCCGGTCCGGGTTCATTAGGGCCACTTAATCTGCCATTGGAAATTGTCATTGATCGTACCGTTGCCAATATGAGCGATTTCGGTGCCGGTGCCAATATTGATGGCAAACACTATTTTGGTATTAACTGGGATCGTGATTTGCCAACGCCACAAATTGCCGATATCCGCAATGTAGTAGAAGGCGATCCAAGCCCTTGTGGTAAAGGAACCTTGTTAATTAAACGTGGTATTGAAGTTGGCCATATTTTCCAACTTGGTAAAAAATATTCTGAAGCAATGAAAGCTACTGTACAAGGCGAAGACGGCAAACCACAAACAATGATGATGGGCTGTTACGGTATTGGTATTACTCGTGTGGTGGCAGCCGCAATTGAGCAAAGTCACGATGAACGAGGCATTATTTGGAGCGATACGCTTGCCCCATTCCAAGTGGCAATTGTGCCAATGAATATGCACAAATCAGCCGCTGTACAACAATATGCGGAAGAACTTTATCAAACATTGTTAGCACAGGGCGTTGAAGTCTTATTTGATGATCGCAAAGAGCGTCCGGGCGTAATGTTTGCCGATATGGAATTAATCGGCATTCCGCATATGATCGTGATCGGTGAGAAGAACCTTGAAAAAGGCGAAATTGAGTATAAATCTCGCCGCAGCGGTGAAAAACAGATGGTTGATAAACAACAACTTGTTAAATTTATTTTAGAAAAATTGCAATAACGTTACGTTATTTATATGATGGGCTTGGTGATCACCAAGCCCTTTGTCTTTAAAGGGAAAATAATAAAAGACACTGATCAATTACAGGAGTAAACAATGTCGAAAATACAACGTTATCGTCAAGCCACAAAAGAAGCCAAAATAACACTGCTGTTAGCTGTTCTTTATGTTATCGGTTGGTGTATCTGTGCTTATTTGCCTGAAAACAGTGCCGGCCCCTTAGGTTTTCCATTATGGTTTGAATTGGCTTGCATCTATTTGCCGATTCTCTTTATTGTGGTCTGCCACTGGGTGATCAAAATTTTCTTTCAAGAAATGCCATTGGATGATGATAAGGAGTCAAAATGAATCTTGGTGTTATTTTCCCGCTTGTCATTTATTTAGCCTTTATTTTTGGTGCCGCATTGTATGCTTACAGCAAACGGCATCAAGGTGATTTTCTGACCGAATATTATGTCGGTAACCGCTCGATGACCGGCTTTGTATTGGCAATGACCACCGCAGCAACTTACGCCAGCGCCAGCTCTTTTGTCGGTGGCCCCGGTGCAGCTTATAAATTCGGCTTGGGCTGGGTATTGCTGGCAATGATTCAAGTGCCGGTTGTGTGGTTGGCATTAGGTACGCTCGGCAAAAAATTTGCCATGTTATCTCGCGAAACCAATGCGCTCACCATTAATGACGTGCTCTTTTATCGCTACAAAAATAAATATTTAGTCTGGATCGCCTGTTTCGCATTGTTGATTGCTTTTTTTGCAGCAATGACGGTGCAATTTATCGGCGGCGCACGTTTATTGGAAACCACTATCGGCTTAACTTATACGCAGGCATTATTGATTTTCGCCATTACCGTCGGGTTATATACCTTTATCGGCGGTTTTCGTGCCGTAGTGTTAACCGACACTATTCAAGGCACGGTGATGATTCTCGGCACTGTCATTCTGTTATTCGGTGTCATCTATGCCTCCGGCGGTGTTGAGAATGCCATCAACACACTCAACGCCATCGATCCGGCACTCGTTTCGCCTTACGGCCCGAACGAAATGTTAAGTTTCTCTTTTATGGCATCATTCTGGGTGTTGGTCTGCTTCGGCGTTATCGGATTGCCTCATACCGCCGTGCGTTGTATGTCATATAAAGACAGCAAAGCATTACATCGAGGAATGATTATCGGCACTATTGTGTTATCCATTGTGATGTTCGGAATGCACCTCGCCGGCGCATTAGGACGCGCGGTTATTCCTGATTTAACCATTCCCGATCAAGTCATTCCAGCTTTAATGGTCAAAGTGTTGCCGCCGATTATCGCCGGCATTTTCCTCGCCGCACCAATGTCTGCAATTATGTCGACCATCGATGCGCAACTTATTCAATCCTCCTCTATTTTTGTGAAGGATCTTTACCTTTCCGCCAAACCGGAAGCTGCCAAAAATCAGAAAAAAATCAGCCGGTTCTCCACTTTATTAACGCTGACCTTAAGTGCATTATTGGTGCTCGCCGCACTAAATCCGCCGGATATGATTATTTGGCTCAATTTATTTGCGTTCGGCGGTTTGGAAGCTGCCTTTTTATGGGTTATCATTCTCGGGCTTTATTGGGATAAAGCCAATGCTTACGGCGCAATCGCCTCAATGCTCACCGGCATTGGCGTTTATATTGGCTTTACTACCGCTGCGATCAAACCGTTCGGATTACACGCCATCGTGCCTTCACTTGCATTGGGTTTAATCGCTTTTTTAATTGCAAACAAATTTGGTGAAAAACAGATAAAGGATAATTATGGCTTGGCTACAAATTAGATTAAACAGCACAAATGAACTGGCGGAACAACTTAGCGATTGTTTAGAAGAGTTAGGGGCAGTTTCCGTCACTTTTATGGACAGCAAGGATACACCGATTTTTGAACCTTTGCCCGGCGAAACTCGCCTTTGGGGAAATACCGATGTAATGGCATTGTTCGATGCGGAAACCGATATGCAAGCGATTGTTGCAGCCTTGCGTGAACAGGGGCAAATTCACGAGCAAAGTGCCTACAAAATTGAGCAAATCGAAGACAAAGATTGGGAACGTGAGTGGATGGATAATTTCCATCCGCTTAAATTTGGCAAAAGATTATGGATCTGTCCAAGCTGGCGCGAAATTCCTGATCCGACCGCAGTAAATGTGATGTTAGATCCGGGTCTTGCTTTCGGTACCGGCACCCACCCGACAACTGCGCTCTGTTTAGAATGGCTTGATTCCCTTGATTTACAAGATAAAACCGTGATTGACTTCGGTTGTGGTTCCGGCATTCTCGCGATTGCCGCCCTAAAATTAGGTGCAAAAAATGCGATCGGGATTGATATTGATCCACAAGCGATCCAAGCCAGTCGTGAAAATGCCAAACGTAACGGTGTCGAAGATCGTTTACAGCTCTACCTTTCTGCCGATACACCGAACGATCTTAAAGCGGATGTCGTGGTTGCCAATATTTTAGCCGGACCATTAAAAGAGCTTGCACCTATCATCTCATCTTTAGTGATCACTCAAGGGAAACTTGGGCTTTCCGGCGTGTTATTCACACAAAGTGAGGCTGTCGCCGCCGCTTATGCCGATCAATTTGAACTCGATCCGGTAGCGGAGCGTGAAGAGTGGTGTCGAATCACCGGCAACAAAAAGTAACCAATTTTTATAACCTTTAGTTATAAAAAAATACAATCAGCTATTTTAACTCTTTGGATAGTCACGTTAGACTGCTCAAAGAGTTTTAAAACATTTTAAGGAAAATAGTGATGAAAACGATTAAACAATACTTAAAAACCACATTTTTAGTCACCTTAGGTTTTGCTTTAGCGCAATCCGCATTTGCATTAAGCAACGAAGAAGCGGCTGCCGATTTAGCCAAACGAGTCAATGATAAAGGCACAATCGTGGTCGGTACCGAAGGTACCTATCCTCCATTTACTTACCACGATGAATCAGGAAAATTAACCGGCTATGATGTTGAATTAACTCGCTTAGTAGCAAACGAACTTGGAGTTAAAGTCGAGTTTAAAGAAACCCAATGGGATGCAATGCTTTCCGGTTTAAACAACCACCGTTTTGATTTGGTTGCCAATCAGGTTGCATTAACCACACCTGAACGCCGTGCGAAATATGACAAATCACTTGCGTACAGTTACTCAGGTGCGGTGGCAGTAGCTCGCAAAGGTGATCAACGCATTAAAGAGTGGGCGGATCTTAAAGGCTTAAAATCAGCACAATCTTTTACCAGCAACTATGGTGAATTAGCCACCAAAAACGGTGCGGAAATTGTCGGAGTTGACGGTTTGGCTCAAGCATTACAATTAGTGTTACAGAATCGTGCCGATGTGACTTTAAATGACCGTTTAGCGGTATTGGATTTCTTACACAAACATCCGAATGCTAATCTTGAAATTATTCTCCGCGATAAAAACCAACTCGGTTCAGGTTTTATCTTTAACAAAGGTAATGCTGCCGTGATTGAGAAAGTAAATGCCGCCATTGAAAAATTGAAAAAAGAGGGCAAATTGAAACAGCTTTCAGAACAATTTTTCGGTGAGGATGTTTCTACTATTCAGTAAAAAACCTGTTATCAAAACACCTTGAATAATAGACTGCCCCTATAGATTAAAGCGCTATAGGGGTAATTTTTTATTGAAAAATCTTTTATATAATCGATATGCAAGCTGCTGCTATACTATTAAACATTGTCTAAGATCTAAGAGTTAGAAATAAAATGTCCACCTTGCTAGCAATTAACATCGCCGAACTTTATCAACACCATTTGCAACAAAGCGGTAACCATTCGCTCTCACCGCAGAAATGGGATAACAAAGCACAAAAAATGGCGCAACATTTAATCGAAAAACGCAGTCATTATACAGAAACGCTGTTAAGTGCAATCAATGCACAACCTGATGAAACCGTATTGGATATCGGTTGTGGGCCGGGAACATTAGCTCTACCACTGGCGCAACAATGCAAACAGGTTTATGCGTTGGATTATAGCAAAGGAATGTTGGATGTTTTGACACAATATCAGCAACGGCTAAACCTTGATAATATTACGCCGCTACACTGTTCGTGGGAACAAGATTGGCAAAATGTTCCGCAGGCGGATATTGTGGTCGCCTCTCGCTCGACAATGGTGCAAAACCTTGATGATGCCATTGATAAAATCACAGCTAAAGCACGTAAACGCGTCTATTTAACCGCTATCACCCAACCAAGTTTCCTTGATGCAGACATTTTCGCAGCCCTTAACCACCAACCGCAAGGTTTCCCAACCTATATCTATTGGCTGAATCGTTTATACCAACGTGGCATTCAAGCCGAATTACGTTTTATCAATGCGGATCTTTCCAATTATCAAGGCGACTATGTTGAATTTCTCAAATCGGTCGAATTCACTCTAGGCTCACTAAACACTGAAGAAAAACAATGCTTAGAAAACTTTTATAATGAAAGAAAAATCAAACAAATCCCAATTAAACACGGGCAGCCAAAATGGGCGTTAATCTGGTGGCAGTGTTAATTATTTTTGACGCCTTCGCTGACACGATTTTGCTCAATGATTACAGAAGCAACATCGTCACCAATCAATTTATGCGGTACAATTTCCGACAACGTCGATTTTACTGAATAGTGCAAACTGTCGTGCGTAATTGCTTCGCAATTCGCCTTAAACGAACATCAAGGAAAATTATGCAGAAATTCTTACAACACCTTATTCAGCATCTTACTATTTTAATTAAAATTTTTTTATATAAATTCAACCAGAACAAGTTATCGCAAGCGGCAGGTTATTTAACTTACAGCACAACATTGGCAATAGTGCCATTATTAATGGTAATTTTTGCCTTTTTTGCTGCCTTTCCGGTATTCAACGATGTGGTGCAAGATTTCCAGCAATTTATCTTTTCCAATTTCGCCCCTTCAGTCAGCCACACGGTCGAACAATACATCACCGTTTTTATTGCTAACACCAAAAAAATGAGCGGTATCAGTATCATCGGCTTAATCGTGGTGGCGTTGATGCTGATTAAATCGATTGATACCACGCTTAATGATATTTGGTCAAACAGCAAAAAACGCTCAACACTTTACTCCTTTTCTATCTACTGGATGATTTTGACGTTAGGGCCAATTTTTATCGCCACAAGCATCGGCGTAAGCTCTTATCTCTTTTCCAGCTCAATTTTCACCTATAAAACCGGACTACCGTTCGGGCTGAAATTACTTAGCTTCGTGCCGTTTCTTCTCTCTTGGTTGGCTTTCACCTGCATTTATGCCATCGTGCCGAACACGAAAGTGAATGTAAAACACGCCGCCTGCGGTGCTTTAATTGCAGCCATTTTTTTCACACTTGGCAAAGCCTGTTTTACTTGGTATATGAAATCATTTCCTTCTTATCAGCTGATTTATGGCGCATTAGCCACGCTGCCGATTATGATTTTATGGATACACCTCAGTTGGACATTTATTCTGCTAGGAGCTCAATTAACAGCGGTATTGGATGATTTGGATAAAATGGCACAATATTATCCTGATCAAGATTTAACTTATATTTATCAGCAAATTACATTAGAAAATCAACAGGAAAACTGCAATGATTGCACTGATTCAACGCGTTAAAAATGCAAATGTTAAAGTTAATCAAACTATTATTGGCGAAATCAAGCAAGGTATTCTAGTGCTGCTTGGTGTAGAACAGGGTGATGATCAAAACAAAGCAGATCGCCTTGCCGAAAAAGTATTGAATTATCGCATTTTCAGCGATGAAAACGGCAAAATGAATTTAAATGTACAACAAATTCAGGGCGAATTATTAGTCGTTTCACAATTTACCTTAGCTGCCGACACTAAAAAAGGGTTACGACCAAGTTTCAGCCGATCTGGCGATCCTGAATCAGCACAAGCACTTTATCACTATTTTGTAGAAAAATGTCGTGAAAATATACCAGTACAAACCGGAAAATTTGCCGCTGATATGCAAGTATCGTTAATCAATGATGGACCGGTCACATTTTGGTTACAGGTTTAAAATTGACCTTAATGATAACGGATTGACTATTAATCATAAAAAACCCTCGCATAAACGAGGGTTTTGAAAAAGCATTTTAAAATTAGTTTAAACGCTCTTTAATACGTGCAGATTTACCGCTACGTTCACGTAAGTAGTAAAGTTTAGCTTTACGAACCGCACCTTTACGTTTTACAGTGATGCTTTCAACGATTGGAGAGTGAGTTTGGAAAACACGCTCAACGCCAACACCGTTTGACACTTTACGTAGAGTAAATGCTGAATGCAAGCCACGGTTACGAATCGCAATAACCACACCTTCGAACGCCTGCAAACGTCTTTTACTACCTTCAACAACCCATACTTTCACTTCCAATGTATCACCAGGACGGAAGCTTGGCACGTTTTGCTTTAATTGTTCTTGTTCAAGTTGTTTAATAATGTTACTCATAATAAATACCTTATTCCTAGATGTAACTGAATCTATTTCTTTTGCTGCTGATACTCTTGTTGAGCCTGCTTCAGCAACAACCTTTGTTCGTCAGTCAGAGCTAGGCCTTCTAATAGCTCAGGCCGGCGTAGCCACGTTCGTTGCAATGACTGTTTTAATCGCCATTTACGAATTTCTTCGTGGTTACCGGACATCAAAACCGGCGGCACAACCAATCCATCAAGCACTTCAGGACGCGTGTAATGCGGGCAATCCAACAAACCGTCAACAAAAGAGTCCTCTTCTGCCGAAGCCTGTTTTCCCAACACGCCCGGAACAAATCGCGCAACGGCATCAATCAATGTCATTGCCGGCAACTCTCCGCCGGTCAAAACATAATCACCGATTGACCACTCTTCATCAATCTCCGTTTCAATAACTCGCTCATCAATGCCTTCGTAACGCCCACAAACCAAAATCATTTTCTGATTTTTAGCGAGCTGCTCCACGCCAGCTTGATTAAGCTTTCGTCCTTGCGGTGAAAGATAAATCACTTTTGCGTCATCGCCTGCTTCCGCTTTTGCCGCTTGGATAGCATCCCTTAACGGCTGCACCATCATCAACATTCCCGGACCGCCGCCATAAGGACGATCATCAACCGTCTTATGTTTATCGTGCGTAAAATCGCGAGGATTCCAACAATGCAATTGCAAAAGCTCGTGCTTTATGGCTCTACTTGTTACCCCAAATTCTGTAATAGCTTTAAACATTTCCGGGAATAATGTAATCACACCAATCCACATACGGATACCTCAATGTTCATTAAGCCAACAGGATTACCTGAGGTTAGAAACCAGCGTCCCAGTCCACCTCAATCACTTTGGTGCTGAGATCCACTCTTTTAACTACTGTATCAATATACGGAATTAACCGCTCTTGTTTTGCGAAAGCATCTTTGCTGTTCGCCTGAACCACCAAAACATCATTTGAACCGGTTTCCATTAATTCGCTGACGACACCCATATCGTATCCCTGCAAATTAATCACACGGCAGCCGATTAAATCGTGCCAGTAAAATTCCCCTTCATCTAATTCCGGGAGTTGGTTCAAATCGACACCAATTTCAATATTGGCTAATGTCTGTGCCTGTTCACGATCATCAACCCCTTTAATCTTCACAATCAAATCCTGACTGTGATGACGCCAACCCTCAATTTCTACCGGTTGCCACTGTTTTTTAATGTTTAAAAACCACGGTTGATAATCAAAAATACTTTCTGCATATTCGGTAGATGAATAAACACGCAACCAACCGCGAATACCATAAGTTGAACCAAGTTTACCTACGACACCGATTTTTTGCTGTTCCATTTCAACCACCTACGCTTTCAATTAAGCTGCTTGTTTCGCTTCTTTTACTAAAGTAGCAACACGATCTGATAAAGATGCACCTTTGCTTACCCAATCTTCTACGCGCGCTAAATCAATGCGTAAACGTTCTGCATTACCAGAAGCGATTGGATTAAAGAAGCCGATACGTTCGATGAAACGGCCATCACGAGGGTAACGGCTGTCTGCAACGACAATTTGATAGAATGGGCGTTTTTTAGCTCCGCCACGAGATAAACGAATGGTTACCATAACCTTCCTCTAAAATATTGATAGTAAAAAAAGAAAACCCCGTTCGAAGTAGGGGCGTTAATTGCTTATTGTAGACAATGCTGTGAAAACCAAGCATTCGATACAAAAAGCCGTAGAATTTTACCTTTTTTCGCAGAAAAATCAATAATTGACCGCTTTTATTTTCGAGATTTCATTGAGATGTGATAGATTAGTCAGCGATCATTAAAAATGGACAACATCAAAGAATATTACTAAATTTATCAAAAAGTTACATCAACTCATATCAATTATAGGAGCACCATATGCTGGTTAAAACCTCATTTAAATTATCTCTGTTCGCTGCATTGTTTGGCATTTCCACTCTCGGTTATGCCTATCAACAAGATCACACTTATCATTTCACCCTACTACACACTAATGATCTACACGGGCATTATTGGGCAAATAAAAACGGTGAATATGGTTTTGCTGCACAAAAAACATTAATTGATCGCATTCGCCACGAAGTGGAACAAAAAGGTGGTTCAGTCATTTTACTTAATGCCGGCGATTTCAATACCGGCGTGCCGGAATCGGATCTACAAAACGCCAAACCGGATATCGAAGCCTTAAATATGATGGGCTATGAAGCACTTACCTTAGGTAATCACGAATTTGATAATCCGCTGCAACTGCTTGAAATGCAAGAAAAATGGGCAAAATTCCCATTCCTCGCCGCCAACGTAATCAATCAGAAAACCGGCAAATTATTGGTTCAACCTTACACTATGTTGAAAAAACAGGATTTAAACATTGCCGTTGTCGGCTTAACCACCGAAGACACCGCCAAACTTGGCAATCCGGAATTTATTTCCGCCGTGAAATTTGAACGCCCAACCGATGCTGCAAAAAAACTTTTGCCTGAATTGGCGCAACAGAAACCGGATGTCAAAATCGCCTTAACGCATATGGGCTATTACCACGATGCCAAATTCGGCTCAAATGCGCCCGGCGATGTTTCAATGGTCAGAGAATTACCGAAAGCCGCCTTTGATATTGTGGTCGGCGGACACAGCCACGACACCGTTTGTATCAACGATGACGGCAGTTTCAACGATAAATTTAAACCGGGTGATGCCTGCAAACCATTATTTGAAAACGGCACTTGGATAATGCAAGCCGGCGAATGGGGAAAATTTGTCGGACGTGCCGATTTCAGCTTTAGAAACGGCAAATTAACCCTAGAAAATTACCAACTTATTCCGGTGAATTTAAAATATAAAGTGAAAAAAGCGGACGGCTCTAGTGAATATGTGTTGTATCAAGAGGAAATTCCGGCAGATAAAACATTGTTAGATCACCTAAAAAGTTATCAAGATCAAGGCGATAAACTGCTTAACCAAGTGATCGGCAAAGTGGACGGTCGTTTAGAGGGTGAACGTGATATTATCCGTTTTCACCAAACTAATCTCGGACAATTAATCGCACGTTCACAAGCAGAACGAGTTAAAGCAGATATTGGCATAATGAATTCTGGCGGTATTCGCACCTCAATTGAAGCAGGCAATGTAACTTACAAAGATATTCTTGCAGTACAACCTTTCGGCAATATCATCAGTTATTTTGAAATGAACGGAAAAGATTTGATCGACTATCTCAATGTTGTCGCCTTAAAAGAGGTGGATTCCGGTGCGTATCCGCAATTTTACGGCATTACAATGACAGTGGATCGCCAAGCGAAAAAGGTATCCGATATTAAAATTCAAGGCAAACCGATTGATTTAGAAAAAGTTTACCGCGTGTCATTGCCAAGTTATTGTGCTGCCGGCGGTGATGGTTATCCGGTGGTCACCGACAACCCAACTTATGTCAACACCGGCTTTGTCGATGCCGACAGCTTAAAAGCCTACTTTGAAGAACACAAACTGATCAAAGTGGAAGAGTTTAAAGCCAACGAAGGCATTGTTTATAAAGAGTAGTTGTGAGCGGAATTTAATGTTATAGCCGGTAACACTTTACCGGCTATTTGCTATTTCAACTAAAGCTGCTTAAATTCAGGCGTTGAAACCACCGTGTCATAGCCACCAACAAAATTGCCTTGATGTTTGCGAATACCGGTATATTCCAAACTGGCATCTTCATAACGTTTAAACTTATACACCGCATCATTCATTTGTGACTGATTAAACACATTCAAATTGACCAACAGCTGGAAATCTTTTTGTGTTAATCCGGTGACAGAATAGAAAAGATCCGGCTCAAGCTCCTCAATCACCTCACGCAGCGTATGTTCACGAAAATCAGTCAGATACATAAACACCGGCACTCTCGTTGCAAATTTAATTAATTTCTCCTGAATTTGCTTACGCAACGTTTTACGCTCTTTTTCCGCTTCATCGACCTCTTTTTTCTCTTGCGGCGTTAAATCACGCCCCTCTTGGGCTGCCTCTTTTTTCTTCTCTTTTACCGATTCGGTACGATTAATAATCGTGGCAATATCCTGATTCAGCGAACGAAAGCCCTCAATTTTGGATAACGCCGCCATTGCTTCCGGACTATTACGTAACCGATCCAATGTCATATTATCCACATTCACCAACACTGCACTTTCCCAACGGCGCGCCAGCAATGTTGCCGTAATGCCGCTTAAGGTGTAATCCAAAATATCTGCGGCATCAAAGCGTTTCATTGAACCACCGTCATAAGAAAGCACCGGTAAAAAATGGATAAATTCCGACACCTGTTTTTCCGGATTTTCTTCTTTAGGATTAAGGCGTGTGCTGTACTCACTGATTTGGCTTAATGCTCTATTTAAAGCAAAATCAAAAACATAACAATAATCTTTAATCACCATTTCTTGCTGATTGTCATCACGCATCGTCCACGGCGTTTGCACACGGAAAGCGGCTTGGAAATAGGTTTCTGGACTTTTCAAATTACACAACATAAAAATGCCCGACCATTCCGGAATAGAAATACCGGTTAATAATTTGCCACAGCTTAAAGTAATGGTTTTCGACTCCAACGGTGATTCACCGATTGCATTCCTTACCGGCGGTAAGGCTTTTTCACCAATGCCTGCTTGAGAACCGGCAGCCACCACCACCTTATAATCGTGATAAAACTGATTTTGTGGCATCGCTAATAAATTACGCATTGCAAAACAGCTTGCCACTGTCGGCAAAAACCACACTGTATGCAATAAATTTGCCAGCAAATTAACATCACTATACGGCATCGGCGGCTTTTCCACGCCAATATGCAACAACTGCTGTTCACCGCCATAACGCAACCAATTCAGCCACTGTTGCACCTCTTCTATATGCTTAAATTTTGCCGTTTCATCCTCACCGTCAGCCGCAAAAAATTCATTCAGATCAAACTCATTATTTTCGCCTTTTTCCGCCACAACCCGTAAATCGTCCGCCATTTGGTAAGTCATCATCACCATTTTCGGCAATGCACGATAAGGATTATCGGCTTTATTACTCCAATTCGCCTTTGCCTGTTGCTCATCGCTGTATGTCCAACTGAACACCTGCTCTTCGATAAATTCACCATTATTCAACGCACGAAACGGCGTGCCGGAAAGATAAAGATAGTGATAAGTCGTTAATCCCAACATCTCCTCATCAAAATTTAATTGATTAGGCAATTCACTGCTTAATTCGCCTTCACTTTCACCATAATCAAACTGGTCTTTGGTTTTATCTCGCCACGCACCATAGTGATACTCATCGAAAACCACACAGTCCCAATTAATCTCATACAGCCAACGATTACGCTGTTTAATTTTGTTATTAGCCGTGCGACCGTGCAAATCCTGTAAGGATAAAAAACAGATTAACGGTTTATTGTGCAACTCACTCTGTTTTTTGATTGCACCGGCTTGTTCAATATTTTCCTTATGCACAAACTGCCAATCAACAAAATCAATATGCCGCTGCAAATCTTCTTGCCACGCGGTCTTCACCGCCGGTTTGAAGGTCAAAATCAACACTCGCCGCCATTGCATCTCTTTTACCAGCTGATAGGTGGCAAAAGTTTTGCCGAAGCGCATTTTGGCATTCCATAAAAATTTCGGATCTTTATCCGCATTTTTCGGATCAGCTTTAAACGCATTAAAATAATCGATCGTTCGTTGCACTGCTAACTGTTGTTCCGGACGCATTTTAAAATCGGCAATACGATTCGCTTTAGGCGCTTTGCGATTGCGCACTGCCACAATTGCCGCCTGCACTGTCGCCATATCACAATGAAACCATTCACCCTGATCGCGCTTAATCTTCATCTGTTCAAGCATATGATGAACATCGTGATCGCTAAAATAAGAGCCGTCATCACGAATTGCCAATTCATTTAATTCAATTTGGTAACTTTGGTTAGGGGTTTTCACCGGATACTGTTCAGCAATGCGCTCTTCAACCGAACGTGTGGTGTAACCGACTTTAAGCATATTCGGGAAACGGACATCGCTATAAGCATAAATTTTCGGCTGTTGTAACGGCAACAATAGATCATTCAACATTATCTCTCTCCATTGGACGCACCATTGATTCAATAAAGGCGATTTCATCGGCAGTTAAGCCATATTTGGCATAAAGTTTTTCATCATTCCAAGATTGGCTAAAATCTTGCATTGGCACGAGTTGGTAGGCATTTCTGGTGGCGTGTTGCGTATTCTTTTTTAAAGTCAGCATAAAATGGAAAAATTTGGTTTGAATATAAGAAATCACATTTTTTGCCGTTTTTTCATCATCAAATGGACCAAAAACTAAATAAGTTTCGGAACAGCAGGAGTTGGGTTCACCTAAAATGGGTTTAACTAAATCGACACGACTATCGCCCGAACCAATGGCATAAGGCACAAATAATTTATAACGATCAATCCAATCACGATTCACTTTGACATCATCTCGGCAAATATAATTGATCTCTTTATTGGCATAAAATTTCACCGTGTTATCTTTGGTTTTGGCATAACCTTTAAATTTAGTATCAAAACCAAAAGGTTTGCGAGAACTGATGAATTCGTTAAAACTTGGTTCATCAAAACTTTTTACTTTATGGTAAATTTCCACCGCATCATTGCTCCGAATAAAAATTTCCATATTTTCTTCTTGCAAATAACGGCTGGCTTGCGACACCTTTTCACCATTCTCATAAGTGAAAACTTGTGTTTCTCCTGTTGAACCTTTTTGCCACAAGAAATAACACACGCCGCCTTTAATATCCACGCCCGAAAAACAATCCTGTGAATTCGGGAAATCGTGCAACTGGCGAATTTGCTTATCTTGCAGCATAGTGGCACGAAACTCATCAAGCCCTTTGCCGCCGGCATACCAGCGAGCTGGAATAATCATCACCAAATATTCAGGTTGTAATTTTTTCGCTTGTTCCACAAAGTTCTGGTAAATTGGTCTGGCACTGGCTTGTGCGCCACCATCACTTAATTGATACGGCGGATTGCCGATAATAACGTCAAATTTCATCTTTTTATATTGTTCAAAAAATGGGCTGTAAGAATGAATAAAATGGTAGGCGTGGCTTTCTAACTTATCATCACGATCAAATACCTCTTGGCTTGCACCGCATTCCGTGCAACGCCCGTTTTCCCATTTATGGGCTAACGTCCGGTAAAAAATATTGCCATTTTCATCATCAAAGGCGGTGCAGACAGAATATTGACCGTTCGCTTCACGGCTGCAATAAAGACTGCGGCGACTAAGTTGTGCGGTTAGCGAGGTAATGCCGATACCGAACAACTGTTTGGTAAAAATATGATTAAGCCGCTCCTGTAAATCAGGAAAATGGCTTTCTAAACCTTTAATCAAGCGTTTGGCGATCTCACGCAAAAACACACCCGATTTGCTACAAGGATCAAGAAACGTTTTTGTCGGATCGGAGAAGAAATGTGCAGGAATTAAATCCAACATCTGATTAGCCAACTGCGGAGAAGTAAACACTTCATCATTGGACAAATTCGCAATACAGGATAATACATCCGGATTGTAATTTTTAGGCATATTCGCACTCACTCTGTTGATATTCGGCAGCATACTGTTGCCCTATTTTTAAGAAATCACATAGACTGGATTGAAAAACGGTACGATAAGGATGTGGCAAGGCGCTGTTGCCATCAGCTTGATACTGCTGTTGCACTAATCCCCAATAGATGAAAGGCACACGTTTAATTTTGCGTTCGCTGACAAAACTCCATTGCGAAAAAATAATCGCTTTTTTCGCATAAGCCTGCTGTTCATCAGATAATTCCGGTATCGGCGACTCAGTTCGCGGCGTTGCCACCTCCATTGTCAGCGCATCGCCGTGCACAATATTTAATGCTAATAAACAGCGTAAAGAGGCAAGGCAATCTTCATTTTGATTATTCGGGAATAAGCGTTCATATTCGCTTTTGGCAAAATCAAATAAACGTTCACGGCAAATCTTCACGTTATCCGCCAACAGCTCAATGCCATAAATACTGCTTACCGCAAGGATTAAATCTCGTTCATAGGAAAGCTGGCTTGGCGGTGCGATATGTTTTTTCCGTTTCCCCTTATATTGGTAATTCTCTGCCGCCACTGCTAATTTTCGCCGTAAGATTTCAATTAAAAAGTTACCTGTGCCGCACGCCGGTTCCAGAAATGTGGCGGAAAGTGATTGCGTCTGCGTTTTCACTAAATCCAACATCGCATTAACTTCCCGTTCTCTGGTATAAACTTCGCCGTGATCAGCCACACGCTTTTTTGAAACTATTTGTTTTTCTTTAGACACGTTAAATTATGGGTTTAGACTCAAAAAATGAAAGTATTATTGATATTTTTTAAAGTTTTAACAATATTGCTTTCATTATCAAAATCTCTGCGTGATAGCTTTGCCACGCTATGAACGAAAAAGAAAAATTCGCCGCTAATTTAAGGCAAGCTATGATAAGAAAAGGCTTTCCATTAAAGCCTTCTGTGTTAGAAACGATCTTTAATTTAAAATATGAAGGGCAATACATTACGCCACAGGCTGCTTCACAATGGCTAAATGGTAAGATGATCCCAAGATTAGATAAGTTAAAGACGCTTGCGATTGTCTTAAATGTAGATTTAAGTGAACTCGTGCCACCGAACAAGCTACAAAAATTGCAAGCCGCGGAACTTAAACGCATTGGCACGCCCGAAGAATTGCGTTGGGAAAACATCGCCACTCAACAAGATAAAGCGCTTTTTAGCCATTTTCTTGATCTTCCGGAACAACAACGCAATGTGGTCAGAGAGGTGATTATGGCGTTGTATAAACAACATCGTAAAAAATAAATTTGCTTTCCATAAATTTTCACATCGCATCCCAATAACCGCCCTATTCAAGCCACCACTTCCATAGCCCCATTCTATAGAAGTGGTTAAAACTGAAACATCACCCCATTTCTACCGAATTGCGTCAATTTCTTAGCGTGATTTTTCCTAGCAACAATGAAATTACTCTGCTAGGCTAAGTGACGGTAAGCATAATATTCAATAGCGTTTATCAGATTATGTGCCGTAAAACCACGTCCTTTAGTGCGTGGATATAAGGCACAAATATGATATACTTCTTACTGCTAACAGAGGTCGCTTTAGACTCTCAATGACGGCATAATCAGGGCAGGACGTGCCCGTAGCGTCTGTGAAGTGAATCGCATTGGCGGTCAGCAGCAGAAACCCACCGAGAGTAGTCCATTGCTTGCAATGGGAGCTGGTAGGAATCTCCTTGCTTTGGCTAGGGGAGGACGTCAATACGCTTCAACAAAGGAGTTTTTATGAAAACTGCAACAAAAGTTGTGATGATTTCTGTGTTGGCATTAACTTTAAGTGCCTGCGCACATTTGAATAAACGAGATAAAGCCACTATCGCCGGTGCCGGCATCGGTGCTGTCGCCGGTTCGGTTTTATCCAACGGCAGTGCGTTGGGAACAGTCGGCGGTGCCGCTGTTGGTGGTGTTATCGGTCATCAAGTCGGAAAATAATCTTAATTAAATTCCCTCCTGAGCGAGGGAATTTTCAAATCTGTATTCGCCTCGTTAAATGCTCGGCAAAATTTTATTGTTCGCTATCTACCTACTATCCGCTAATAACGAATGCTTATAGCATGCCAATATCCGCAAAAAATTGTCGATAAATTTCTGCTTTCTTTGCTAATGCTAATGGGTAAGCTCGTGATGATGAAGGAAGACGATAAAGCTGATATTGTCGCTGTGCAATTGTGATTGAAGTATTCTCACCATTTTTTAACATTACTCTTTCTTCATCAAGCAAAGAAAGCAATGTTTCAGTCGCTTTTTCACCAGCGGTCATAATCACTTTGCATTGTGGAATTTTTGCTAACACTTTAGTGAGGTTAATCGGCTCAATAATCTGCAAAAATTTATCGGAAGCATTACCCTGTTGGCGAAAAATTTTATAACCGCTATCAAAAACGGCAATGCCTTTTGCACGCAAAAACCAGACTGCTGACAAACCTCTAGACATACCTCTAGAGGTTTGATCTAATAGGCATATCGAAAAAAGGAAATGCCTATGCTCAAAAATACACCCTCACTCCAATATGAAATCGAGATGATAAGTCTCGAACAACTCGTTCCAAAAGACCACCTTGTCCGTAAAGTCGCTAAAGCCATCGATTTTGACTTCATTCGTGATGAAGTGGCGCATCTCTATTGCCATGACAA
>NZ_KB903681.1 GCF_000379785.1 Gallibacterium anatis DSM 16844 = F 149
AGCAAATCTGCTGCTGATCGTGCTGTTACTTCTAATACAAAAAATTCAAGCAGTTTTCTTTGTATAGATTTCTTTAGTTTACAATTGGTTATCTTCATTTTTGTAGCTTAGCATAAGTGCTAATCTACTTCAGCCCCAAAAATAATATTTGTTTAGCGGATTATCTTTCTATAAAATGAATGAATGTTCATTTAGTGATAGAAATCCTTGTTTGTTTAAAGGATCAAATATATGACGTTTACGAAAAAGCGTATTTTAGGCATTGCTGTTGTATTGATTATTTTAGCAGCGATCTATTATTTCAATCTGCAATCTCAACCAAAGACAACCTATCTGACAGAAACAGTTAAATACAGCGACATCCAACAAACCGTTGTAGCAACAGGCACGGTTCGCAGTTCCAATCGGGTGGAAGTGGGTGCGCGCGTGTCCGGCAAAGTGGAAAAGATTTTAGTTAAGCTTGGGCAAAAAGTGAAAAAAGGTGAATTAATCGCCGAACTGGATTCAATTACACAGGAAAACACACTAAACAGTGCGCAAGCCCAATTAGCGGCTTATAAAGCACAATTAGTGGCGGCACAGACAGCTTATCGGGTCGCCAATTCCAATTTTCAACGCATTGCCAAGCTTTATAAACGCAAAGCCAGCTCTCTCGATGATTATGAAAACGCACAAAATAATTTAGATAGTGCGAAAGCGAATGTTGAACAGATTCAGGCACAAATTAAACAGTCAGAAATTGAAGTTAACACCGCTGCAACTAATCTGAATTACACCAAAATCACTTCACCGATTGATGGCACAGTGATCTCTATTCCGGTTTCTGTCGGGCAGACTGTTAATGCCAATCAAACCACGCCGACCATTATTCAGGTGGCGGATCTGGATACAATGCTGATTAAACAGGAAATTTCAGAGGGCGATATTACTAAAATAAAACCCGGTATGAAGGTGCAATTCACTACGCTCGCTGAACCGGATGAGATTTATCAAGCAGAAATTGCTTCTGTTGACCCGGCGATGACCACGCTGACCGATAATGAATATAGCGAATCTGTCAGTGATACTAACGCCATCTATTATTATGCCAATGTGTTAGTGCCTAATCCTGAACATAAACTGCAAATCGGGATGACCACACAAAACACCATTATTACTGCACAAAAACAGCACGTTTTAGTCGTGCCGACATTGGCAATTCAGAAAAGAAACGGTCAACACAGCGTACAGATTTTGGACGGCGATAAAGTTGTAGAAAAAGTCGTTCAAATTGGTCTGCACGATGATATTAATACAGAAATTCTCTCCGGACTGAATGAAGGCGATAACGTAATTCTTTCCCAATCTTCCGCCAATGAAGCGACAAGCGTTAAAGTAAGAACGCCACGGATGATGTAGAGGTTTTTATGCAACACATTATTGAAATTAAAAACCTTAATAAATTCTTCGGTGAGGGTGAAAATCGAGTTCATATTTTAAAGAATATTCATCTTGAGATTGAACAAGGTGATTTTATTGCAATTATCGGTGCTTCCGGCTCAGGTAAATCAACCTTGATGAACATTATCGGCTGTTTAGATACTGCCAGCAGCGGTTCTTATCAAATCGCCGGCAAAGAAACGGCAAAATTGTCGGCAGATCAACTCTCTGAATTACGTCAACAACGTTTTGGCTTCATTTTTCAGCGTTACAATCTGCTCTCCACCTTGAGCGCACAGGAGAATGTGGCGCTGCCTGCGGTATATACAGGGATGGCAAAAGCGCAGCGCTTACAGCGTGCCGCACAGCTATTAGAAAAATTAGGGTTAGGCAATAAAATTGACAATAAACCCAACCAGCTTTCCGGCGGACAGCAACAGCGTGTCAGTATTGCCAGAGCATTAATGAACGGTGGCGATATTATTTTGGCAGACGAACCGACCGGCGCCTTGGACTCAAAAAGCGGCGAAACCGTGATGCAGATTCTGCAACAACTGCATCAAGAAGGACACACCATTATTTTGGTCACGCACGATAAACATATTGCCCAATTTGCTAATCGTATTATTGAAATTAAAGATGGCGAAATTATTCAAGATCAGCGCCAATCGTTGCAAATCACTGCGCGTAAAATGACGCAAACTACTACAAATCGGGGTTGGCAATTTTATCGTGATCAATTTTTTGAAGCATTGAATATGTCAATCAATGCCATTATTGCACATAAACTACGTTCACTGCTCACGATGTTGGGCATTATTATCGGTATTACTTCTGTGGTCTGTGTGGTTGCGCTCGGTAACGGCTCACAACAAAAAGTGTTGCAAAATATCAACTCGCTCGGCACCAATACAATGGATATTTATAACGGCACCGGTTTCGGTGATCGGCGGGCAGAAAGTATGCAGAACCTTACTGTCAATGACAGTGAGGCGTTAATGCGTCAACCTTATATTGAAAGTGTGACGCCGAACAGCTCGGTCAGCGGCACACTGACTTATCGAAATAATGCTTTTACCGCTCAAGTGCGTGGCGTCAGTGAACAATATTTTAATGTTAAGGGAATACAAACCGTTGCCGGGCAGCTTTTTAGTGGCGAACAGGTTAAACAGAATCAATCCGTAGCAGTGATTGATCAAAATACTCAAAAGCGAATTTTTCAGGATCGCAATCCGCTCGGGCAAATTATTATGATCAATAAAAAACCGTTAAAAGTGATTGGCATTGTTGATATTCAAAATGTGATGGGCGTTAATCGAGAAAGTCTAAATATTTGGATTCCTTACACAACGGCGATGAATAAAATTTCAGGTGAGAAAAAAATCAGCTCCATTACGGTCAAAGTCAATCAAGGCATCAGCACTGCCGCAGCAGAAAAAAATGTCACTGCACTGCTACTAAGCCGTCACGGCAAAAAAGACTTTTTTATTTTAAATACCGACACCATCAAACAAACGATTGAAAGCACAACAAATACAATGAAATTCTTAATATCCTCAATTGCATTAATTTCATTAATTGTTGGGGGTATCGGCGTGATGAATATTATGTTGGTTTCCGTTACGGAACGTACAAAAGAGATTGGAGTCAGAATGGCAATCGGAGCCAAACAACAGAATATCCTGCAACAATTTTTAATCGAAGCCGTTTTAGTCTGTTTGGTCGGTGGGATTATCGGGATTATTTTATCCGGTTTAATCGGCTTTTTATTTAATCGTTTTATGAGCGAGTTTACGATGCTTTTTTCCACTTTTTCGATTGTCGTGGCAGTACTTTGTTCAACATTAATCGGTATTATATTCGGTTATGTACCGGCAAAAAATGCCGCAAAATTAAACCCGATCACCGCATTATCTCAAGAATAGACGCTTGTCGGTCGAGATAATTTCAGAGGTGATTACTGGTCGAAAATACGATGAATTGCTATAATTTTTTACAACATTTTAGACATAAGGATAACTATGAAAACATTCAATAAAATCACTGTTGCCCTCCTACTTTCAACTGCGTTGGTCGGCTGTGCCAATTTAGATGATTCTTTAAAAGCCAGTGAGCAAAATTTCCAACAATATATTGACGCCACCTCACAATTTAATGTAAATGAAGAGTGGTGGAAACTTTATAACGATCCGCAACTTAATCAATTAGTTGATCTTGCACTGAAAAATAACCTTGATTTAGCGAAAAGTGCGGTTGCGGTGAATATTGCGCTTTACAAAGCCAATTTGCTCGGTGCCGATTTAGTGCCAACATTCAGCGGTGGCAGCGAATCTAAAGCGATAAAAGATATCAAGAACGGTGGCAACTCAGCCATTACCCACACCGGTAATTTAAATATTAGCTATACGCTTGATCTATGGCGTAAATTGGCGGACTCCGCCGATGCTGCGGAATGGGAACATAAAGCGACCGTTGAAGATCTTGCCGCTGCCCGTCTTGCCTTGATTAATAGTGTGATCAACACCTATTACAGTTTGGCGTATTTAAATGATGCGATTAAAGCCACTGAAGATTCGGTGCGTTATTACAACGAAATTGACAATGTGGTACAGAATAAACAGCGTTATGGCGTGATTGACGGTTTAAGCAGCGCACAAGCAAAACAAGCAGTGTTGATGGCTCGCAACACTTTATTGGAGCTACAAGCCCAACAAAAAACTGCACAGCAAACAATGCATAATTTGCTGAACTTAAAACCGACCGATCCATTACATATTCAGTTGCCTGATCTGCTTTCAGTGAAATTGCCGGGTGTAAATCTGAATGTGCCTGTTTCTGTCATTGCTAACCGCCCGGATGTACGTGCAGCAGAATATCGTTTACAAAGCGCATTTAAAGATGCTAAAGCAATGCAAAAGAGCTGGTTCCCACAAATTTCACTTGCCGGTTCATTGCAAGTGCAAGGTAATAAAGTCAGCAATGCCACCGATACTCAAGCCGGCATAGGCACATTAGGCATCACACTGCCGTTCCTCTCTTGGCAAACCGTAAAATGGAATGTGAAAATTTCAGAAGCAAATTATGAAGTGGCACGTTTAAGCTTTGAACAAAGTATCACCAACGCACTGAATGAGATTGATGCACTGTATTTTACATATCAACAATCCCAACGTAGTTATAACAATTTACAGGATAAATATAATTACGATAAACGTATCAGCCAATATTACCGTGATCGCTACAATGCCGGCGTTTCCGAGTTGAAAGATTGGCTAACTGCTGCCAATACCGAAAAATCCTCGCAAATTTCTATTTTGAATCAAAAATATCAGTTAATTCAAAATGAAACTGCGGTATATCAAGCAATGGCTGGTTACTATATGAAAAAATAGTTGGTGTACATTAAAAGCAAATAAACAAAAAGATACACTGTGAATTTATCAGTGTATCTTTTTTGTACGAATATAGATAAATAATATTTATTCAATAATAGGTACAATTTTTGTTGCGTGTGAGCCTTTATCACCGTGAACCGCTTCAAACTGTACTTTTTGCCCAGCTTTTAACGAACGATATCCGTCCATTTCTATCACAGAATAGTGAGCAAAAATATCACCCTCGTGACCTTCAACAGAAATAAAACCGAACCCCTTTGCATTGTTAAACCACTTAACTACACCGATTTCCATAATAACCTCGAATAATGGATTTTGACTTAATTAAAATATACAACGGCAGGATCGCCCTGTACTAATTACATATTTATCCAACTTTATTCATAAATCAAATACATAATCTTCAAAATTAGCGGAAGATCACATAAATTTAGCAAATTTGTTCAAAAAGAGACTAATCACTATTAATTAGTCTCTTAATTTCGGGTTTTCTGAAAGGAAATGATTCACTATAATCATCAAAAATTAAATCTATTTTAGTAATCGATCATAATATGAGCAATTTTTCCTTTTTTATTTATGACTATGAAAGCTTCGGCATTGATCCAGCTAGAGATCGACCTGCACAATTTGCCGGCATTCGCACCGATAAAGATTTCAATATTATCGGCGAACCGATTGTTTTATATTGCAAACAGACCAACGATTATCTTCCGCACCCGGCGGCAGTAGCACTCACCGGCATTACACCGCAACTCTGTAATCAACAAGGCATTAGCGAACCTGAATTCGCTGCTAAAATTTTAGAAGAGTTTAGTCAGCCGAACACCTGCATTATGGGATACAACAATATTCGTTTCGATGATGAAATGACACGTTACACGTTTTATCGTAATTTCATTGATCCTTATGCATATAGTTATAGTCAAGGCAATTCTCGTTGGGATTTGCTGGACGTAATTCGTGCCACCTATGCACTTCGCCCTGAAGGCATTAATTGGGTCTATGATGATGAAGGAATGCCGAGTTTCCGCTTGGAATTATTAACCAAAGCCAACAATATAGAACATAGTCACGCTCACGATGCAATGTCGGATGTCTACGCCACCATCGAAATGGCAAAACTGATTAAGCAGCAACAACCAAAACTGTTTGATTACTTTTTTACCCATAGATCAAAAAAGGAAATTGAGGAACTTATCGATTATGTCAATATGACGCCTTTGGTTCACGTTTCCGGAATGTTGGGCAATTATCGTAGTAATATCAGCTGGATGGTGCCATTGGCTCCACACCCGACCAATAAAAATGCGGTGATTTTTTGTGATTTGGCAGCGGATATTGATGATCTGCTTACCTTGAGCGTTGAAGAATTAAAGCAGAATCTTTATACCAAAAAAGCAGAGTTAGAATTACAAGGCAAAAAATCAGTGCCATTAAAATTAGTGCATTGCAATAAATGCCCAATCTTAGCGCCGGCAAAAACATTGCGTCCGCAAGATGCTGAACGGGTAGGTATCGATCGACAACAATGTTTAACTAATCTGGCTAAACTGCAAGCAATGCCGGAAATCCGCGAAAAGGTGCATCAAATCTTTTTAGAAGAGTACGACAATGGTTATGATGATGTGGAAACCGCACTGTACAAAGGTTTTTTCTCATATTCAGATAAAAATAATTTGGCTATTTTACGCACATTATCGCCGGAACAGTTGGCAAATCACGGTTTAACCTTTCAAGATAAACGTATTCCTGAATTATTATTCCGTTATCGTGCCAGACATTTTTACAAAACCTTATCTCGTGCTGAGCAGATCAAATGGCAAAAATATTGTCACGCTAAATTGGATGCAAGCAGTGCTGAATTTATTGCTGAATTTGAAATGCTTTCCGCACAATATGCCAATGATGAAAACAAACTGCTGTTATTGCAAAATTTATATGAATATAGCCTAAAACTATCGGATTAATGCTCACAACGCTTCCGATCTATACAAAAAAATCTGCACCTTAATCAGTTGGCTGTCAGTGCCAGCTTTTTAAGATGCAGATCCTAAATCCACTGTTGATTTATCGTTATTTTTTCGCCAATTTGGCAATTTCCATAATCACTTTAGTCGCTTGCTGCATTTCATTTAAACTTGCCAATTCGTGTTTACTATGAAAATTATATCCTCCGGTAAACAAATTCGGGCAAGCAATGCCGTTTTCAGACAACCAGGCACCATCCGTACCGCCACGAATCACTTTATGTTTCGGCGTAATGCCACAATTTCTCATTGCGATGTCAGCCACCTCAACACTTTGCGGCACTTTCGCCACCATACTCTGCATATTATGATAACTATCAGTAATCTCGATCTGCATTCGATCAGACAACTGATACTGCTCAATAAAATGTTGAACCTGTTTTTGCAATAACCGCTTACGTTCCGCAAAACCTTGTGCGCTAAAATCACGAATTAAATATTTCATCTCACAATATTCAATATCACCATTAATAGCATCCAAATGGAAAAAACCTTGTCGTCCATCAGTTTTTTCCGGCACTTCATCCTGCGGCAACTGTTGATGAAAACGACACGCCAATGATAGCGCATTAATTAATTTATCTTTGGCAGCACCTAAATGTATTGACTCCCCTTTTATGCTGATCACAGCTGTCGCCGCATTGAAGTTTTCATATTCCAACTCACCCATACCGCCGCCATCAACCGTATAAGCCCAATCACAGCTAAACTGTGAAATCGGGAAATGCTGCATTCCGGCACCGATCTCTTCATCCGGCGTGAAAGCGACCCGAATATTAACCCGTGGCAAGCGATAACTGATGATCGTTGATAACGCCGTCATAATTTCTGCAATACCGGCCTTATTATCCGCCCCCAATAAAGTGGTGCCGTCAGTCACAATTAATGTATGCCCGACTAATTTTTGCAAAAAAGGAAACTGTACCGGGCTGATAAACTCTTCACCCAAACCTAACGCAATATCACCGCCCCGATATTCACTAATCACTTCCGGTTTAATATCTTTGCCTTTAGTGCCGGGATAAGTATCCAAATGGGAAATAAAACCGATCGTGGTACGATTATTCGGAATATTGGAAGGCAACAATGCAGTAACGATGCCGGCAGGCGACATTTCCACTTGCGCCAAGCCCAAACCTTTCAACTCTTCCATTAAATATTGAGCCAACAACCACTGTCCTCGACTGCTCGGTGAATGTTTGGCTCCCTCTTTGGATTGGGTATCAAAACTGACATAATGCAAAAAGCGATCCAACAATCCTTGACGTAATTTTTCTTCTGAGTACATCTTAGCTCCCGTATTTATAAAAAATCATCGAAAATTCAGGCGTAAAATGCTATCACATCCGCATTCTTACCATATGATATAAATCAACAACGTTTACGAATTAATGCATCTATTTACAGCAGAACTTTTAATTTTTTAAAAATTTTTAGCTTATAGGCTTTCAATTATTAGTTGATCACTATATCATTGCCAATTTCTTATAGATGTAATTCTCGTGGGTATTGAATAGTTTTTTGACTTAGGAGGAAAAACAAAGATAGTGGAAAATTCAGTTCAACAACAAAAGCCGATTATTGAGCTTCAATCACTCACTAAATCCTATGATGGTAAAACGATCATTAAAGATATTAACCTCACCATCAATAATGGTGAATTCCTAACAATTTTAGGTCCTTCCGGTTGTGGTAAAACCACAATTTTGCGTTTAATTGCCGGTTTCGAAGAAGCAAATAGCGGTCGCATAATCCTTGATGGTAAAGACATTACCGATATTCCTGCGGAGCAGCGCAACATCAATACCGTATTCCAAAGCTACGCATTATTTCCACATATGACCATTTTTGAAAATGTGGCGTTTGGTCTACGTATGCAAAAAGTGCCAAACGAAGAAATTAAACCACGTGTTCTTGAAGCACTAAAAATGGTGCAATTAGCTGATTTTGCTGATCGTAAACCAGCTCAACTCTCCGGTGGTCAACAACAACGTGTTGCGATCGCACGTGCGGTAGTAAATAAACCGAAAGTATTATTGTTGGATGAGTCACTTTCTGCTTTGGATTACAAACTGCGTCAACAAATGCAGAATGAATTAAAAGCGCTACAACGTAAACTTGGCATTACCTTTATTTTCGTTACACACGATCAGGAAGAAGCATTAACAATGTCGGATCGTATCATCGTGTTACGCCAAGGTAATATTGAACAGGACGGTACACCACGAGAAATTTACGAAGAGCCGAAAAATTTATTTGTGGCAAAATTTATTGGTGAAATCAATATTTTTGATGCCACCGTACTGCAACGCATTGATGAAAAACGAGTACAAGCCAACGTTGAAGGCCGTATCTGTGAAATTTATGTTACTCGTCCCGTTTCAGTCGGACAAAAATTAAAAGTATTGCTTCGTCCGGAAGATATTCGCATTGAAGAGGTACACGATAAGCAATCGCACGAAGGGTTAATCGGTTATGTACGCGAACGTAACTATAAAGGGATGACGTTAGAGTCAACCGTTGAACTTGAAGGCGGTAATCGTGTATTGGTCAGCGAATTTTTCAATGAAGATGATCCGGATGTCGATCATTCTCTCAATCAGAAAGTCGCTATAACTTGGGTTGAAAGCTGGGAAGTGGTACTTGATGATGAAGATGACAACGCGTAAATTTCAAACTTTTACTGTCACTATTATCTTTGCGTGGCTAATCTTTTTTGTATTAATACCAAACCTATTGGTGTTGATCACAAGTTTTTTAACGCGTGACAGCAGTAATTTGGTTGAATTCACCTTTTCTTTAGACAGTTATAAACGCTTAATTGAGCCGCTCTATGCGCAGGTGTTGTGGAACTCACTCTATATGTCCGGTGTTGCCACTATCATTTGTTTATTAATCGGCTATCCTTTTGCCTTTATGATTGCCAAAATGAAGCCGGTATTTCGTCCGATTATGCTGTTTTTAGTGATTTTGCCCTTCTGGACAAACTCACTCATTCGTATTTATGGGATGAAAATTTTCCTTGGCGTTAAAGGGGTTTTAAATAATACACTGCTTTGGCTCGGTATTATTGATACACCAATCCGCATCTTAAACACGGAAGCCGCCGTTATTATCGGTTTAGTCTATATTTTATTGCCGTTTATGATTTTGCCTTTGTACTCTTCTATTGAGAAATTGGACTATCGATTACTGGAAGCGGCAAAAGATTTAGGTGCCAACGCATTCCAACGTTTTATTAAAATCATTCTACCGTTAACAATGCCGGGCATTATTGCCGGTTGTCTGTTAGTGCTGTTACCGGCGATGGGAATGTTCTATGTTGCCGACCTTCTCGGTGGTGCGAAAGTGTTGCTTGTCGGTAACGTCATTAAGAGCGAATTCTTAATCTCACGTAACTGGCCGTTCGGTTCATCAATCAGTATTGCATTAACCATTCTTATGGCATTGTTATTGTTCGTCTATTACCGTGCAGGTAAATTATTTAACAAGAAATCGGAGTTGGAATAATGAAACGTTCATTGCGGAATATTTTCTTATTTTTGGTTTATGCTTATTTGTATATTCCAATCATTATTTTAGTGGTCAATTCCTTCAATTTAGATCGTTACGGTCTCACTTGGAAAGGTTTCAGCTTAAATTGGTATGAACGTTTAGCCAATAATAATACCCTATTGGATGCGGCATTCCATTCAGTCACCATCGCCTTTTTCGCCGCAACCGGCGCAACATTGGTAGGTTTATTAACGGCGATTGCACTTTATCGTTACCAATTCAAAGGCAAAAAATTTGTTGGTGGAATGTTGTTCATTGTAATGATGTCGCCGGATATTGTGATGGCAGTGTCGCTTTTAGCCCTCTTTATGCTGGTCGGCATTTCATTAGGATTTTGGTCATTATTATTTGCCCATATCACTTTCTGCCTGCCTTACGTAGTGGTTGCCGTTTTCTCCCGTTTAAAAGGGTTTGATATCAAAATGTTGGAAGCGGCACGTGATTTAGGCGCAAGTGAAATGACCATTTTGCGTAAAATTATTGTGCCTTTAGCGTTGCCTGCGATCGTTTCAAGTTGGTTGCTCAGTTTTACCATTTCACTTGACGATGTTGTGGTTTCATCTTTCGTCACAGGCGTTAGCTATGAAGTGTTGCCGTTACGCATTTTCTCATTGGTTAAAACCGGTGTCACTCCGGAAGTGAACGCATTGGCGACCATTATGATTATTGTGTCGTTAACGCTAGTGGTGCTAAGCCAATTTATTTCGAGAAAAAGCAAAGCATAATTTCTTGCTGTTTACTTAGCTACCACCAAAATAAACAACCCATAAGTTGATTACAACTTATGGGTTTTTAATGTTTTGAGTACAAGATCAATTATTACTTGAATATTTTTCAATTAGTTTTTATTCCACCTGTGCCCTTTGTGCAATGTCTTTCAAATTACTGTAGTTTTCCACCAGACGTGGCGCATCATCCAGCGCCATGGCGAACATCCACAGATAAGTCGTTATCGAATAAACATGCCCAGCACTTTGATAGCCGTGCAGGCTTAAATAAACAAAGCTAAAGCCAAACAGCACACTCATCGCCGTCCCAATCAGAAAATAGCCCAAAGCCTCGCGATTGGAAATCAGCACGCGTAAACGCGCCACCAAACGATAATGCCGCCAAAGACGGTTGGCATCACTTTGGCGAATATGGTGATTATCCTGCTCCAGACGGTTATTCAGACGGCCATAAAGCCCCTCACTCATTCGGGAAAACCACGGCAGCAGCAACAGCAATAAAATCAACAAAGAGAACAGACCAATCGGCCATTCCAACACCATTAACATCAGACACGCCCCCGCAATCGACAAAATAGAGGTGATGGACTGCGGCAAATGTTCCCAGACATCAAACAAGAAAGCTGGCAGCTCTACCTCTATCGCCCCTATCATCCATTAGTCCCAAAACGTGTGCGCTTGGTGTTTGAGTTATTGGAAAAAATTTTGAGGAAGTATTTTGCTGAATAGATAGAAAAAACCTGAGTTCACTATTCAAACTCGGGTTTCATTCATCCATCAAAATGATTCCATCCCAAATGCCGCCGCATATTGAATTACGCCACTGGGAAGCGGTGAATCTTTTAACCGTCTCACGCGGAGCGCTTCTTCTGGCACATCAAATGGCGCGTTAATGCCATAATCCGCTGCTTTTTCATAGCCAAAACGGGCGTAATAATCGGCGTGTCCCAGCACGACAACAGCAGGATAATCCGACTGTTCCAGCGTTTGATGTGCAGCCTTGATTAACGCTGTGCCAACGCCTTGCTTTTGCCATTCGGGAGAGACGGATAACGGTGCCAGCGCCAATACTTTTTCCCCTGAAATCAAGGCTTCGCTGAATAAAATATGCCCAATGATGTCACCGTCTTTTTCTGCCACCAGCGACAAAACAAAGGCAGGGTCTTCACGCAGCCGCGCCACCAAATCTGCTTCCGTGCCATCGCTCATGGGTTCACCGGTAAAAGCTGCTTTGATGACACGCGCCACCGCTTTGGCATCGGCAGGTATTTCGGGACGAATGTCAAAATGTTTTTCCATAAAGCCCCACTCCGCCTTACCAAAAACTTCCATCAAATGCTTGCGATAATTCTCCAAATACATCGGCACATTCGGTGATTTAATCACGTCATTGCAGATAAACGTTGGCAGTGCCGTTGTCCCCACAAATTCATTGGCTTTGTGGAAATGCAGATAAACACCGTCCACGCCCACGCCGTCAAAGAAATCGCCTTTACGGGTGAAAGCTTCAATCGGTGCATTCCAAGTGAGTGACAGCATATGTTTACGCCCTTGCAAGAGTCCGCCTGTGCCATAGCCTTCGGTAGGGTTTACGCGGTGGCGGCCATCGCTTTGGTAGATTTTGCCGTGTCCAAGGGTGAACACTTCATCAATGTATTTTTTCACGATCCAAGGCTCCCCCATCCACCAACCTGGCATTTGGTAAATCACCGCGTCCATCCAAAGGTATTTTTCAATTTCCGCTTCAATATCATAGACTGCGTCAATGTGTGTTTCTTGAACGCTATGCCCGAGTTCGGTGAGTAATTTCTTCGCTTCTTCGTGTAATGTCGCGTTAAGTTCGCCGTGGGAATGACCAAAAGATTTTCCGCCGTTAAGTAATAAAATGTTCATAATTTGTCCTTTATTATTGATAACTGTTGTTTGATATGAGAATTATAAGATCAAGATTATTTAAGAAAAAGTGCGGAAAAAAACACCGCACTTTTCCTTGCTAAGACAACTTAAAAATTCAGACGGCGTTGGGTTTAGTCATCCCACTCCGCAGCCAAGCCTTCCGGGCTAACTTCACGGCTACCCCGGTCTAATGCATTGATCATTTCAATTTCTTGATCGCTGAGTTTGAGTTCTAACGCTTTTAAGTTGGAAATTAAATTTTCTCGTTTAGTTGAAGATGGAATAACAGCAAAACCGCGAGCTAATGCCCAAGCTAACGCCACTTGTGCAGTAGTCGCATTATGTGCTTGTGCAATTTGTGTTAAAACCGGATCGTTCAACACTTTGCCATAGGCTAAGGTCATATAAGAGGTGATTTTTATGCCTTGCTCTTGCAAAAAGCGTACCAATTTCGGATTTTGCAGATAAGGACTTAACTCAATTTGATTGGTGGCAATATTTTCCTTGCCGACAACCGCCATCGCCTGCTTAGTCAATTCAATATTAAAATTGGAAACCCCGATTTGACGTGTTAATCCTGCTTTTTTCGCCTCAAGCAGCGCATTCATATATTCCGGCAACGCTACACCGTTATTCGGTGCCGGCCAGTGAATCAAGGTTAAATCCACCACATCAGTCCGCAATTTACGCAAACTCTCTTTTAAACTGTCTGCCAATTTGTTGGCACTGTAATTATCCACCCAGATTTTTGTAGTCAAAAACAGCTGATCACGGCTTACGCCACTTTCAGCAATCGCCTGCCCGACTTCCGCCTCATTACCGTAAATTTGTGCGGTATCAATCGCACGATAGCCCACATCCAATGCATTTTTCACCGAATCAATCACGACCTGACCTTGTAAACGAAAAGTCCCTACCCCGAAATTTGGAATTGTCATTTTTTTCTCCTTCATCTTAATGGTTTAATTTCTGTTTCGTTGATGGCGCGCATTATAGGGAAGCGATTACTTTAGAAAAATAGGGGAATTTGCAAATGATATTTGCAAATTTTGCAAAAATAATCTTGTGTTCGTTCAGTCATTCAGATAATCTCAACCGCACTGTCCCTTTCACTCGGAACAATGAATGTGAAACTAAACCTTGAAGCACTAAATATTTTTGTACAAATTGTGGAAAAGAAGTCGATCAGCGCTGCGGCACAAAGTCTGAACTTGCCGGTGTCTGCCGTGAGTCGCAGCCTGTCAAAACTGGAAAGCGATTTAGAAACGACGCTGCTGCAACGCAGCACCAGACGAATGTATCTCACCGCCGAAGGTGAACTGTTATTACAACAAGCACGGCAAATCCTAGACAGCGTACAAATCGCCGAAGAAAAGCTGCTTGCCCGACATACCGATGCTGGCGGATTGTTGCGCATTAATACTGCCGCTCCGGTGATGCGGCACGTTTTGATTCCGGCGATGGCAGAATTTTTACAACGCTATTCTCGAATTCAAATAGAACTGAACAGCAATGACAGTCTGATCGATTTATTGGAAGAACGCACTGATGTGGCAATTCGGGTCGGAGAATTGCAAGACTCCTCAATGCACGCTCGGTTGCTTGGTAAAAGTGCCATCCGTATTTTGGCGACACCGCAATATTTGGCAAAACAAGGGGAAATTGATAGCGTGCAGCAGTTATTGCAACATCGCCTATTAGGGTTCAGCCAACCGGCACGCCTTAACCAATGGCCGTTGTTGGACAGCACCGGTCATTTGCTCACCATTACGCCAAGCGTGATAGCTTCCAGTGGTGAAAGTTTATTGGCACTGGCGCTTAATCACGTCGGCGTGGTCTGTTTATCCGATATGATGACTGAACAAGCACGAAAAAATGGCGAACTAGTAGAAATTCTGCCGGATCTTAGACAAAAAATATTACAACCAATTTATGCCGTTTATTATCGTCATCGCCAACTTAGTGCTCGGGTCGCGTTGCTGATCGATTTTTTAAGCGAATACTTGCCGAAACAGGCTTGGTGTGAGAGGTGAGAAAGGTCATTACACTCACCCTTTCTCAAGTGCAATGCGTGAAAATTACGCAAAAAAACGTGAGCCAAGATGCAATGCTGGACTTCATTACGCTCTTTGACTATAATCTCCGCCGTCTTACCCACTGCCCCCATAGCTCAGTCGGTCAGAGCAGTCGACTCATAATCGATTGGTCACAGGTTCAAGTCCTGTTGGGGGCACCACGTCACTAAAATGCGTATTTGCTAGTCTTATGCAATTTATCCGTTATCAGCCGTTATTTCCTGTTATTTCAATAACTTATCTATAAAAATTCAAATAAATAAATATCCTATATTGCGTTTTTTACGTTATCTGTTGTTAAATAACGTGGTCAAATCACGCATAAATCACGCACAATTTACGCATAAATTACTATTAAAAAGGTTGTTGATATGGGCTCTATAAGGAAAAATGGCGCTAAGTGGCGCGCCGATATTTTTAAATTAGGCGTTAGAAAATCAAAATCATTCAAAACTAAGGCGGAGGCTAACGTCTGGATTGTTGATGAAGAGCGGAAACTGGAGAATTATAAAAACGGTATCCCAGAAGATATGCTATTTTCCGCATTGATTGAAAAGTATCAAGAAGAGGTAACTGTAAAGAAAAGAGGAGCCAGATCGGAATTATTAAGATTAAATAGATTTTTAAAGCATCCTATTACCGATTTATACATCAAGGATTTAACAAGGCGAGATTTTGAGGATTGGCGCGATCAAAGATTAAAAGAGGTTTCACCGCCTAGCGTTTTACGGGAGTTAAATACAATACACGCAATTTTAAAATATGCTGTTAACCATAATTTAATAGCTAAAAATCCCGCTACAGGAATGGAAAAACCTAAAGACTCAAAAGAAAGAACACAAAGATATAGCGAAAGTGATATTAATAAAATTTTAGAGGTTGCCGGATATGATGAAAATACTGCGCCTGATACGCAATATAAAAGATTAGCTATCGCTATGCTATTTGCAATAGAAACCGCCATGCGTGCCGGAGAGATAGCAAGCCTTAAGTGGAATAACATTAATCTAGATAAGCGGATTGCGCATTTACCAATGACTAAAAACGGTCATTCTCGTGATGTGCCGTTGTCCAGTAAAGCGGTACAACTGATTAATCAATTGGAAAAGGTAAAATCAGATAAAAGCGATCTCGTTTTTTTAATTACCCCTGAAACATTAAGCACGCTATTCAGAAGATTAAAAAATAGAGCGGGTTTATCTTATTTACATTTTCACGATACACGCCGAGAGGCGTTGTCAAGGCTTGCTAAAAAGGTTGATGTGATGACGTTGGCAAAAATATCAGGACATAGAGATATTAAAATTTTATTAAACACTTACTATGCGCCTAATATGACTGACGTGGCTTCATTATTAGATTAATTAATTCTTCTAATATTTGCTCGCCGCCATTTAATAAAATCGCTAGGCAAAAAGAATTTTCTAACTTTCCCCTTACTTTTTTCAACTTTAACAGGTTGAGGAAAGTTAGGAGAGCTTACTATTTCTCTATTTGTATAATCATAAGACCTGCTTAATAAAATAGAAATATCCTCAACAGTTAAGAGATAAGGACTATCCTCCGTTAAATTCAGTAAAGCCTGTAGTTTAAACGTGCGTAATATTTCATCATATTGCGATTTATTAAAATAAGTGCCAATTTCATTTAGATTTTCCATAAAACCTCCTATAACTACACTAATCAATTACCTCAACCTCAAGCATTTCATCACGCACAAATAAATCTTTTTTAAATTTAACTAATTTAATGCCACATTCACCGATTGCGAAGCCCTCTGTATCAGAAAATAGTTTATTTTCTAAATATTCTTCGCTGCGCCAATCTGAATCATTAAAATTAGCTAATACTGTTGTCGCATTTTTTAAAAAATAATCCAAATGTTCGTTAAAATTATCCTCTTTATTAGGCGAGCCACTCCAGAAAACATTCATTTCTATAATAGCGTCCTGAACGGTTTTAATACCTTTATTTTTTAACCATTCAGAAAAATATTTAAATTCAAAATCTATTTCCCAAACAGCCTCAAGTTCAAAATCGCTATAATCATTTAGGCTTATTTTATACCTTGCTTTCATTATTCTTTTCCCACCTCTACTTTATAATTTAGTAATGCTCTCGCCATTGCTTTTGCACCTTCTTTAGTTTCAAAAACTAGACCATCATTAATTAACTTTTCGTGAAAATCATTTTTTTTGTAAAATGCATCACAATCAGTATTACCGCTAAAAGTAAGTTTCACATAATAATAAAGATTGCCATCTTTCCACGTTTCTTCCGTTACAGGTTCAGGCACTTCAATCCCATTAATAAAAAGTTTAGGTTTTGGTTTTTCCCACATTCCGACAATATCCACACTACTTTTATCACCTTCCCACAACTGTCCATCTTCCCCAACTTGAGTATAATACCCGTCTTCTAACACAATAATTAAAGGGTTCTCACCTTTATAATTACTTACTTGACGTAAGTCAGCCACTACTGTTGCCATCTGTCCGTTGCGTAATTGCACTGGCTCTTTAGTTAACGCATCAGCTAAATTAAACGGTTTCATAATTAAATCTCCTCTGTTTTAATATTTATTTTCAAACCTAACTCATCTATTTCAAATAATTTAATTTTTCTCATTAAAATAAACATATCTTCATTGATATAGCCTTTATTAAAATAATGAACAGTTTTAAGCTTTCCATTCATTAAATTAATATAGATTACAGTATGACTAGGTGCACCGGTTTTACTGTAACTAATATCCTTATAATTTTTATACTGCAATGGATACCAAAAACCAAATAATCTATACCACAACCTTTCAATAGTTTTAAACATACTACCTAACCTATTTAAAAAATCTTATTTAATAAACATATTTAGCAGATATGTTTATTTTTCTCTAATTAATAAACATTTATATAAATCATAATCTTCACCAATTTTATAGTTATTCATTAAATATTTACTTAAACCTTTAAATAGACCTTCAACATCTAAGCAATCAGTAGTTCCGTCATCTTTTTTGCTATAAAACTTAATAAATTCAACAAATTCTTTTTCATTCCAAAATTCTTTATTTTTTAATTTCTCGAGCGGAACTCTCCATTGGTGCAATCTGCCGACTGACCATCTATCAAAATCCTTATAAGACTCACTAATATCAATAATTAAGTAGCCTTTATATTCGTAAAAACGCCAATAATGCCCACGACCTTTAAGACAAAAGTGATTAATGCGGTACATATCTGAGCTTGTTTTCAATTTTGATTTTTTACACCAGTATTTAAAACGTTTAAATATTTCTCTTTTTTTAAAAGATACTTTCTTTTTCATAAATTCATCCATCAATAAAGCATTTCAGAAAATAAAAATTTTGTGTTATAGCCAATATCAAATTTAATTTGATTGTTCTCTTTGGCAATTTTAAGAGCTTCTTCCCTGCCAACAAATCTACCTTTATTAGTGATAAAGCCTTGTTCCAATTCCTCTAATTCGCAATTAGATTTAATACTTTCTAAAACCTCTCTGCCATCAGGTGAATAATGTCTTACCATAGGGACAATTAATTCAACGCCGTTACGGTTTAAATTAATTTCCCTTTGTGTTCGTTCGATAAATTTAATTGCCGCACATACAATTAATTCAGGTTTTTTCTCTGCCATATTTACTCCTTAATTTTCACTCCTAAATAAACATCTCTAATTCAGGTTTTTTATAATATTTCCCTTTTTTAATCTTTCCGTTCTCATCAAAAACTGGTTTACCGTTTTCAAATTTTGACCAGTTTGATTTATTCACTTCCACCAAGGCTTTTTTAATATCAAAACCAAACATATGCGCTACTCCGATTGCGGTTACTATCTGGTCGCAAAGTGCATCTAGCAATTCAATTAATTTATAATCTGTCCAATCAATATTATCTAAAGTCTTCCACTCTTTATAAGATTGCGCATAAACATCAATATATTTTCCCAATCTCGGATTAAATACATTTAGCATTTCTGTCACTTCTTCTAAATGACAACCCATTTGAATTGCTTGATTTTTTTCTGTTGGCTGCGGAACGGCAACCTCAAACCATTCTTTAATTTTAGTTATAACTTCCGTATCTTCCGGTTTATCTTTATTTCCTTTTTCAGAACTTACCCCATAAGAATTTAATAACTCTTTTTTCAATTCTTCTTTTTGCTCTGCCATTTTTTCATAAAGTGATTTTTCTTGTGCGTCTGATTTTGTCACTGAAATAATATTTTTATTCTTCATCTTTATTTACCTCTTCCTCTCCACCGAAAATATCTGCCAATGCTTCAAATAAACCTCTATATTCCCCCATCATATAAATTAAATCTGCATCGAAATCATCTTCTTTTTGTTTATTCCCCTCTAAATCAAGCGTTTGAAATGCTTTAAGACTTTTTAAATTACCGTTTTTGCAAAGGGTAAAATAAATATCTTCACCTTCGCCCTTATATTCACATTTCACTGTCTGAACATAACGCCACCTCACTAATAAATCATTAACATCAATATCATTATCAGCATTAGATAATGTAATTAATTCACCGTCATCGCCTGATATTTTTAAATTATTTTTAGAAAATGTTATTTTTCCCTCATAACCACCACTGGATAAAGAGTATTTAACTTTAACTGATATATCTTCAGTATATGTTAAAGGCGCAACCGGTAATTTCCCTAAGCATTTTCTTAATAAGTGGAGTAAATCTTCTGCCTGTTTAGTAGAAGTTTCATCAATTAAAATATGGTTATTTTTTGTATCAATAATCATCCTAAAATAGCGATATTCTTTAATCGCTTTCATAGATAGTCTGGCGACAATATCTTGTTTAATATTGTCCCTTTCATCTTTCTTTAATTTTCTTGCTAAATCTTTTTCCAACTTTTCAACACGTTGATTAAATTCCCTATTAACCGCCGAGCTAGGAATTTTGATAAATTCTTTTTCTGCCGCAAGATAAATATAATCTTCTACCCTATGATATAGCTTTCCACATCCCTTAATTGGCTCAATAAAGCGCATTTTTTCTAAACCATCACTTAACGCTTGCTCTAACACTTCATCTGATAAATCAATATCTTGAGTAATTTTGTAACTGATAATATTTCTAAAATGTTTCATACCTTTCTCCTCATAATTAAAAAGCCTAGAATTTTCCAGGCTTTATTAATTTAACGTTTTCTTTTCCGTTGGATTATCTTTATCAAATCTAAACCTAACGTCTGCGCTTTCTATCTGATTAAATATATTAACCAGATACTGATGATTTTCATTTAACTTTTTTATCACTTCAACTTCATTTTTATTTATCTCTATAAGCAAATACATTTTTTCTTCAAGGAATTTCACTCTATTATTTAAGTTCTTAAATGAATAAGAATAAAGTAAAGCATAACAAGCCATCCCTATAACATAGACGATTGTTATTATTTCAAAACTATTAATCTTCATTCTCGCCCTCCTTAACAATCAAATATGGTGCGTGCGGAATTGCGCTAAACGCTGCTTTAGATAGTTCAGCAAATTTAAGCAATAATTCACATTGTGCCGTTTCAATGCTTCTATGTTGAGGTCTGGATTTAATCTTTTTGAGATTATCCAATTCTTCATTTAGTTTAATATCTAAATATTTAGCTTCGTATTTCAACGCAAGCAAATCAATTTCTTTAATTTTCGCTTTATCACGTTGCGATAATTTCATTGCCCGATCGAAACCAAAATAAAGATTAATTGCTTTTTCAATTTTCTCTTCAATCTCTTTAAATCCATACGGTTTTAATTGCGGTAATATATCGCCTGTGTAAGCTTCTGAAAAATCGTGCGCTAACACTCTTAATTTTAAATACGGCGATAAATTTAACTCCTCCGCAATTTCAGCACAAAATAATAAATGTTCTGCTACCGTAAAAATTCTCCTTCCTCTGCCGTTAAAGCGATTAATTCTCGCTAAATTATAGGCTATATCTGCAAGCCTAATCTGTTCAGGCTTAATATTTAATAAATCAATTTTAACACCTGAACGCATAATTATTTTATTATTCATTCATTCCCCTTTAGCTAAAATCCAAGATAAACATTCTCGCCAAGAATTATTATCAATTTTAAATTCTTCGCTATTATAAAGCTCTACGCCCTCTTTAATATCTTCAGTAATTACTCTCTTAGTGTTGTCGCTTAGTTCATCCCAGTATTGCTTTATATAGTCAATAGTAAGTATTGTTACATATGTTTTTCGGGTTAAAGCATATCTAACACTACAAATTAACATATACTCAAAATCGGGTTTTAGAAGTGTGATTTTATTTTCCATTGTTTTTTCCTTTACCGTGGCAAAAATAGCAATCTGTAGTATAAGTACTACCATCATTTCTTTTTACTATTTCATTTTTACCTACTCTCTTTTAATATTCCAGTTAAATAATAAATAAAATCTTCTGCCGCCTCTAGCGGTAGTTTAATAAATTGGCTTTCACCATATTCATTATTATGAATGGAAATTCCTATTAATTTAGAATTACTTTTAGTATTAAGAATTTCTACATTAATTTCTTTTTCACATACATAAATAGTGAAATATTGCCTTACCCCTTTTATATTGTCATCTATTGCGTAATTCATTATTATTTTCTCCTTAGTTCTTCTAGTAATTTTGCTCCAAGACCCGCTCTTATCTTGTTCCAAAATACATCAAGCTTTTTGCGTTCCATTTCTGCTGCCATTTTCCTCATCGTATATATCCCCACAAGTTAAATTCCTCTATTTTTCTATTCATCTCATTGCGCACCGCATTAACATAAACATCAGTACCCTCAATGTCAGAATAAAAATCCTTTAACCCTTTCTTAGTTAAAATAGCCTCTATCTCTTCATCACAAAATTGATAAAGTTCATCAAACTCTTCTTCGCTTAAATGGTCGCATAACACTTTCTTTCTCCTGTTTTTAGGCAATAAAAAAGCCTAAATCTTTCGATCTAGGCTTTATTTGATTAATGATTTAATTAAATTTCTTTAGCTTCGATAACCGCCTTTTCAAACTCATCCACCCAATGAATAAATTCGTTGTGAATATCAAAATTGCCGGCGGCTAAATCATTTCTAACGTATCGCTCATACCCCATTGTTTCGTGAATTATTCTTAACGCCCTTTCCGTTTTCTTAGCGTTATTAATTGCTAAATAATGGAATTTCATTAAAGCGTCAGCAACATTAAACGGAATATTTACTGTTTGATGTTTTTTAGGCTCAATTAACTCTCCCTCAAGCACAATTTTATGAATATACTCGACCGCTTGCGGTAATTGTTCTTTTGCTAATTCATCAATGTGATTAACATTAAAGCGTTGATGAATAAGTTGATAGGCATCTGAATAAAGTAATCCTTTTTTACTTACTAGCATATTAACCGCATCACGTAAGCCGGTGCGGTCGTCTACTGTGGTTTGTGTCCTTTCTGCTTTACCTTTATTCCAATAATCAAACAACGCTTGATAACACTCTCTTTTGTATGTAATCAAGGTTTCTCTTATTTCAGGTTTCACTCGCTTAACATCAATGCCAAATAGCCAGCCGTTGAGGTATTGGATTGGGAGGCAGACCATCTCTTGTTCTCCGCCATTTGTAGGTGTGATCATCACGATCATACCCTGAGAAAGCACTTCATCTCTTTTAATTCGTAATAGCTGCGCATTCCAAGCTAAGCCAATATTTTCACAAATTGGCTTCATTGCGACATAATAAACGTTGTTTTGCTCAAATGTAGTTAAAGTGCGGTTGTAAAATTGGATAGTTGATAATTGTGTAGTCATTTTGCATTCCTTTTTGAGAGGATTTGATAAAACCCTAATAAAATAGGGTGCCAACGGCTCAAAACCAGTGCAAAATCTGGCGGAGTTATTCCCCTTACAGGTATTGTATTCCTCGCACCGTCGGCATATATAAAAAAATCACACTGACGGAGTGAATGACCGTTTTGCATAGGCTTTTGAGACCTATAATAATCATAACTCATCAGGATACTATTTGTAAAGGATAAGGCGGTTTGAACTGTAACGTTTCGCTACTTGTATAGGCGATCGGGGTTCAACTTACCCTCCAAAAGATGGGCGGAACTTATTCAGATGTATTGTATATCGTTCTCTCGCCCCGATCTCGTCGGATATAACCTAAAATGTAGGTACAAAGAAACCGCAAATTGTCGGAGCGGAGGCCGCTTTTGGAAAGTAAGTGCGGCTATATTAACTAACATTAGCGGTTAAATCAAATTAAAATGGCATATCATCATCAAAATCATTCTGTGGCGGCGTTTTAGGAATGCCACTTTGCTTTGCCTTAGCATAAGCGTTATTCGCCGTTGTCGCTTGCGGTGGTGGCGTTTGCGGTGCGTTCTGCGTATCTTGCTTGCTATCTAGCATCTGCAAGGATAAGCCTTGTATTTCCGTTAAATAGCGTTCTTGCCCTTGTTGATCTTGCCATTTTCTTGTCTTTAGCTTACCTTCTACGTAAACTTGCGAGCCTTTTTTGAGATACTGCCCTGCAATCTCCGCTAAACGGCTAAATAACACAATTCTGTGCCATTCTGTAACCTCTTTCCATTCGCCGCTCTGTTTATCCTGCCACTTTTCGCTTGTTGCTACGCTCAAGTTGGCAACTTGATCGCCGTTAGGAAAACTTCTCATTTCCGGATTATTCCCTAAGCGACCCACAATAATTACTTTATTTACACCTGCCATTATTCAGCCCCCATTTTGTTATAAATTTCAATCTATACTGATTCATCTTGCTCCTTCCCCTGTTCATCATCTTGCGGAATATCCGGCAATTTTTCCCATTTTTTGCCGGCATTATCAAATGCCCATATTGTGCCGTCATCACATAAAGCGGAAATGTGCCAACAAACGCCACAAATATCTGCTGCTGTTAGACTTTCTGAAATTTGAATAATTTTTCTCATTTTTATTCACCTTTAATTGCTTCTAAAGCGCTATATTTACTTACGTAAGCCGCATAAGCCGCCTCTCTTAAATCAGGATAGCTCTTACTTAAGAACGCATCGCTACTATTCCAATGCTCGTCAAGCTCTTCAATGCTAGTTATAGAATTGGTTCTAGTTAAAAACTTTTGCCAAACTTCTTCTTTAGGGGGCTTAACTTTCTGATTTGCTACATTTTTAGCCGGAGTATTCACTTGATTTACTTGTTTTGGCTTTTGGTTTTCCGGATTGCCTACATCCGGATCTAACTGATCGCTTTCAACAATCTCCAAAGCAGATAAATATAAATAACGGCGTTGATAGGTTTGCACTGCCCCTAAATTTTGTATCGGTTGACATCCGCGCACTTCAGCCGGAGCCATTGGCGAGGTAAATACAATTTTTTCATCATTCTCAACGTTGTAAATGGTCAATGTAGCTAATTCGCTAGTAAATGAAATCACGCTACATAAACCTATCTCATTGAAAATATTATTTATTTCAGGTAAAAAATCACCTAATTCGAAATACTCAAATCCGGTATGTTTATTTTTACCGCTTTTCTTTAAGTTTTTCTTGCGCAATTCTACTCTCGCTTGCGCTAGCTTTTGATAAACGCTACTCATCATAATCCCCTTAATTGAGGTTTACTGATTAATTCAACACCCTCAATCTGTAAACCGTTTTTAACCGCTTCCTTTAATCCGCTTAAGTCTAATTTAGGCTCTTGCGCAATAAAAAATTCATCCGGAATTTTTGCTCCATCGTCAATTTTTAATGATGATGGAATAGGTTTTGTCATTGTAAGTTTTAAAATAGGCGTTTCTACCTTTTTAATCTCACTGTTTGCCATTGCCGCATAAATTAAATTTCTAATTCGCTGTTTACGGCTTTCATAGGTTTTTTGAATAGCTTCAATGCGTTGTTTTTCCTCTTTCGCATTTTTAGCTAATAAATCAATCTCTTTGTAATGTTTATAGACCTCTTCTACTTTCTCGTTAAATTCCATTTCAACGCCGTTAAACGCTGCAATAACAGCTTCGTTATCGCTAAATTCATCACTATTTACTAATTCAAAGAGATTTTTTAATCTGTCTGATGTTTCGTACAGGCTCATTTTTTACCTCTAAAAATCAAATCTGTTAAACGTTCTGGCATCTGCCGCCTCTTCCATCTGGATATACTCAAATCCAAATTGCTCAAGCATATCTAGTAACATCGCTTTATCGCCGTCATCTATGCTTAATAAATTTATAGCCGCTTCAATGCGGCTATAATCGTAATAAGCAAGCAAGCTGTAAAATAAGTTCTTATAACGCTCCATATCTAGCGGTTCTCTTAAGCTATTTAAGAGCCTTTCTTGTATTAATTTGTTAGCTTCGTCTTTAAGTTGTTGCGTTTTTTGCAATAACTCATCAAATACATCGTCCATCACTTACCCCCTAAACCTCTTTTAATTTCCGCTTCGTGTTCCGCTGTTAGCGGCGTCTGTAAATTGCCGTGTTCCGCTTTCCATTCAGCATCTGCCCACTGTTTCCATTCAAGCTGCTCGCTCGTTAACTCATCGTGATAATCGCTATTTTTATCTAACGTTAAATTAACATCCGCTTCAGCTACCGTGTAAGCAACAATTAGCGCAAAAACAAACGCTAAGGCAACAAATAATCCGGTTAAAAATTTAACAATATTCATAGTAACCTCTCTTAATAAAAGCTGTGGAAATCTGATGGAACGCTTAACACGTGATTTTCTTTAGGAATGCGTGCAATAACGCCGCTTTTTATTTTTGGAACTGGCAACGGTTTAAGAATTGCGCCATATCCGGAACGATTAAAGTGTTTAATTATTGCATTTAATGCAATAATTCCCTTTACTTTATTGTCGTAAATCTTTGTTTTATCTATTATTTTATGTCTTTTATAGATAACACCTTGAAACTTCCCCTCTGCTTCTAAAAGTTCCGGTTTATAAAGTTCTTCCGTTGTATCTACTTTCTTGTACCCTTTAACTAAGGCGTATCGTTGTTGATACAACTCATAACCATCCTCGCCCTCTAAATCGATCAGCCAATTTTTAATTGTGCTGCCGTTTACGCCAAATCGTTTAGCGTGTGTTTTCATCGATAGATCGCCCTGCATCACTCTATCAACGACTTGCCGTTTAAATTCAGGTGTGTAAATCCCATACGTTGATTCTTTACTCATTACATCTCTCCAGTAAAAAACCAAACTAAATTTTCAGGGCTAATTTCAAACTTAAAATACATCTTATAAGATTGTTTGCTCGGATCGTTTGAGATTAATAAACGCTTCTGACCAGTTCTACTTACTTTCTCGTTTTCCGGCAAAATGCCCTTAGGTAAAACTAACACCCTATATTCACCCTCAAGGCGTTTTTCTTTGTCAAAACAAAGAAATAGGACATAATAATCTGCCCTATCGTCCATTTTTTCGGGAAATCTGAACACCCATCCCTTGCCACCTACGCTGTCTTGTATAGCAAATTCTTTTACGTCTATCGTCTTTTCTCTGCCGGTATATTCATCAAAAACGATAAAATCAAATTTACTGTTACCCTCTTTAATCTCTTCGTTGGCATCTAAAGCGTCCGGAACGAGCTTTTTAAATAAAGCCTCCGCCTCCATCCCCTTTTGGCTTCCAATGCGGCTATAACGGCTTTCCCTAACCTTTTTCCAATTAGGTTCAATATTAAATTTCTCTAATATCTTAGAGATAGCCAACACAGATAAACCTGTTTCATCCGCCGCTTTATCTAAAGAATAGCTATACTTAAGAAACAGATTTAAAATTAAAAATTCAGTGTTATTTAATCCTTTAATTAAATCTTTCTCGTTTAGAAAGTGCCAAACTTTCGCTTGAGAAACGCCACAGTCTTTCGCACAAACGCTTAAATCTTTAACGCTTGTGAAATGCTTGTCTATCCATTCCGCAAGCATTAAATCTTTCTCGTGCGGCGTAATAAGATTATTAAAAATCTTCTTAGCCTCATTATCCTGCCGGCTTAAAACTTGCCCTATGCTCTGTTCTCTCATATCAAAACCTAAAAAAAATGCCCTCGTGGGTAGAGGGCAAAATGTTGTTATTTATGCGTATTGCCTTTCTTTATACTTGTAAGGCTCAAGTCCCTTATTGTCTCTCACAACGCTAAGGAATATAATCAAAACTCTCTCACAACAAATAAGGATTAAATTATGCATAAAGCAATGTCTGAAAAACTAGCTATTCAATTCGCAAGTAAAGTAATTGAGTGTAGTCCAATAACCATTTTTAATGATAATAGCCTTAACCCTGAAGACAAAGCTAAACAGTTAAGTGATTTTATTTCTGCATTAGCTAAAGATTTTGAAAGTAATCTGTCTGAATTCAATAATTTACCTAAGCTTGATTAATTATTTTTATTGATTTAATAAGTTCATTAGTTAGTTCACTAGGGTTTAAATGCTTTAAATTAATAGCATTATCAAATACTGCCTGCCTGATTTGCGATTTATCTTCATCAGACAGGCTTCCTTCTACAACATATAACTTCAACTTTTTAGGATTTCCTAACTGTTCGTTTAATAAGATTTGTTTAATCATCTCGTAGTTTTCATTTTGATAGGTCATAATATTTCCCTTTTAAGTAGATATAGAAACGCACTCAATTAAGCTCTGGCTTAGCTATCCTTAAATTGGTAGTGTACGGCTACCTAGACCTTTGGCGGATCTCTTAATCAATGCGTTTCCTAATGCCTACTTAACCGGTTTAGGAGAAAAATTTTTTTAAAATACTTCATATTGCATTGCAAACAATATCAATATGGTTAAGTAGGCATTAGATTGCTGTTTTTATTTAAACTTGCAACAGCTACAAGGTAACAAAATATAATCAAATGGTATTCACTTTCGCAAATGAATACCTTAATGCCTACTTAACCGCCTAAATTACACAAAAATCACTAATCATCATTAAAATAAAAATAGCTAAGTAGGCATTAAATAAACGGTTCGCGGGCTTGTTCGCCTGTTTCCCCAACCGTTGTAGCAACTATTTCTAGTCGTGGTTTTCCACTCAAGCTAGTAAGCAGTGCTGCCCTTGACCTACCAAACGCCTCTCTTCGTTTCTGATTTCTCAACACGTAGTACAGTTTTCTGCTCGGGGGTTACTCAACTTAACGCAGTTGATTACTTACCGCCATTGCCACACCAATTTGTTAAAGAACATTGAGATTTTTTACTGCATCTCGTTTTGATGAGTTTATTAAATCAAAAATTTAATTTGATGTAAACTAAAAATTTAAATATTTAAACTAAAAATTTAAATCAGATTAAATAAATACTTGAAAAATAAAGAATAAAAAATTTAAATATATGATTTAAACGATTATTTTTTAATCTTTTTCGGTTAGTACTAGGTAGGATCTAGGTAGGATATTAAGCAATGAATAGACAATCTTAAGCAAGGTGGGTTATTAGAAATAAAATATTGAAATTATTAGTTATTTTTTAATTAATAACGTTTTCAGAAGAGATAAGCAAGATTTCAGGCAAAAGAAAACCGCCTATTGGCGGTTTAATTACATTGACGTTCTTACATAATTCAATAGTGCTTCATTAATTCTTGATTGCCAACCTTGTCCCGTTGCTTTAAAGGCAGTGATAACTTCTGGTGACAATCTAATGGTAATTGATTGTTTAGTAGGTTGTTTTTGTTTTCCTCTAGTGCGAGGCTTAATTTTCCCCTCTATCTCTCTTTGTGCTTGATGAGATAGTGCCATTGCGATAAATTCAGGAGACATTACATTCTGAATAGGTTTCATTCGATCAAAATCGGCTTTAGTGAGTTCTCTTACTTCTCCATTTTCACTAATGGGCAAATTGTCATAATGTACGGTTTTCATAATGTTTCACCTCTCTTTTATTTGCCTTTCTAAGGCTAATCACTCTGATTCCGTCAACCGTTGGAGTAAATACTAAAATATGTAACCTTTCAGTTTTTCCTATAAAACCTGCAGCTACATATCTCGCTTCCGGATAAGGTTTTCTTAAATCTGCTTCAATTACTGCTGTATCCCAGTGAAAATCAATAGCCAAATCAAATGGTAAATTCCGCTCTTCAATGTTTCGTTGATTTTTTTTAGGATCATAAGTAATTTTCATTTTTTAATAAAACTTAACCTTAATATAGCTTTATTGTAATTACAATTTAATGCAAAGTCAACTTATTTTGTAGTTACAATTTGCGATGAAAAAGAGCCTATCAGAAGTTAAACTGATCAATTCGTTAAATATATGATTTATTTGACGTCCTCCCCTAGCTAAAGCAAGGAGATTCCTACCAGCTCCCATTGCAAGCAATGGGCTACTCTCGGTGGGTTTCTGCTGCTGACCGCCAATACGATTCACTTCACAGACGCTACGGGCACGTCCTGCCCTGATTATGCCGTCATTGAGAGTCTAAAGCGACCTCTGTTAGCAGTAAGAAGTATATCATATTTGTGCTTTATATCCACGCCCTAAAGGACGTGGTTTTACGGCACGATTAGATAAAAAATGTAATTTTAAACGTTATTTTTAATAGGTTTAACTCAACCGCCTCTCCAGATTTGGCGTCCAATAACTTTTAAATCTTTCAGTTGATCGTACTCAATTCTAATAGGTTTATATTCACTATTAAAACTAATTAACTCGACACCATCTCCGCTTCTAACAACTTGTTTTATATAAAAATTTTCTTTATAAATTAATGCGTAAATTTCTCCATCAATAATTTCGGTATCGTCAATATTAATGATAACCATATCCCAATCTTTTAAGACCGGGTACATACTTTGCCCTCTCACATACATTGCCTTGCAGCTTTCAGGAGATATACTTTTATGCTTAAACCAGCCGTGTTCAAATAATAACGGCTTACTTGATTTTCTTGGAATCCATTCAACAGCGCACCCTTGTCCATTACCTGCTGATAATTTTATGTCATAAACATCAATACCTATATAACTATCGCTATAATCCTTGCTCTCTATAACAGCAACATCATTGTATTTTTCATTGTTTGAAGCTGAACCAATCAACCAATTCACTGAATAGTTATATCTATCTGAAATTAATCTTGCGGAATCTATGCCTAATTTACCGTTATTAAGCCAGTTATAAACAGCTTGAGGCGTTTTGTTGATAGATCTAGCCAATTCAGATTGGGTTACTCGCTGTTCCTCTAATACTGTTTTCAGTCTATTTATAACTAGTAATTCTTTTTCGTTCATAACAACCTCCTAGACACATTTTAAATTTTAAATTTAAAATTGCTAATAAATTTCTGCTTGATTTATTTAAACTAAATTTTTAAAATTAACTTTAATTTTTTAAAGTTTTTTAAATTAAAGGTTTAATAACATTTATGACACCTATAGAAAAGGCTATAAACGCCACAGGCGGACAGACAAAGCTAGCTAAAGCATTAGGCGTATCTCCTCAATTAATCCATCAGATTAAGAAAAAAGGAGGAAAAATCTGTACACGCTCAATTTCACCAGATCAGTGGAAAAAAGCTACTGGGTTATCCAAAAAAGAGCTTTTCCCTGACTATCAAGATTGATTTTGTGGCTATTCCCTATCCTTTACGGTGATGTATGGGATTAATTTAACTTAAGAGATTTGCAATGGCACGCAATAAATTAACACGATCTGCAAGAGAGATTTCAGATCGTGTAATGAGCAAATATTACAGCCAAAAGCAATGCGATATTGCCGAGGCTATGGAAACTACACCATCAACCGTTAGCCGGTTTGTTAGCAATGGAGAGGGAAATAACGCCTTTAATTTCATTGCCGCCAACGGCTTTAGTGTTTTCGATACGGAAACGCATATAGCAATCGAAAAAAGCGAATTAGAGCTTTTATTGATGGCGGCTAGAGGTTTTGATGAACGGTTACGCAAGAAGTATTTTGAGAAATAAAAAAACCGCCCCGAAAGGCGGTTTAAGATTCCACAAACGAGAGGATTATTCTATATGAATAAAGAAATGTCAAGCCTTTCTTATCAAGAAAAGCTAAAAATTTATGAAGAGGCTAAAAAGCGTCTACAGAAATTACCGCTTACGCCAAAGCAATATGAACAACGCATTAAATTTATTATTGAGGAATTATCAATATGAGTAATTTTATTCCAAATTCATTTCAGATCCCTAATGAAATTATTGATAAATTTTTAGATAAATTATCAGGTAATGCGTTTAAATGTTATGCGCTAATAGCTCGTCAAACAACAGGTTGGCAAAAAAAATCTGACAAAATTTCTGTTAGCCAATTTATGAAGAAATGCGGCATTAAAAACAAAAAAACAGCAATGAAATGTTTAAAAGAATTAGAAAACATCAACTTAATTCTAACATTTAAAAATAGCGGAGAAATTAATGAATTTTCGTTAAATTTTAATCCTGAAACGCCTAAATCTGAACCAGTACCAAAAAATGGTACTAGTACCAATTTTTCTCCTGAACCAGTACCAAAAAATGGTACTAGTACCAGTACCAAAAATTGGTACTCTACAAAAGACAATATTAAAAACAATATTACAAATAATAACCCCCTACCCCCTTACGGGGGATCGCCTAACGGCGACCATATGGTTTTGCAAAATAACGATGACGTTAAACCTAAAAAACGTAAGCCTACAAAACCGAAAAACGATATTGATTATCAAGCGGTATTAGATTTTTACAACGAACAAAACGAATTACACGGTAAGCGGTTGCCTAATGCTATTGACTTAAACGATAAGCGTAAGCGAGGGATTACTAAAATCTTAAACTTACTAAAAACTCCGACATTAGATAGTTTTAAAAATTACATTGAATCATTTTTTGAGCAAGCAACAGAATTTTATTTTGGCGGTAATAATCGAAATTGGCGAGCAAGTTTTGATTACTTGCTACGTGAAGATACGCTAACGAAAGTGCGTGAGGAAGCGTTATGATGCAAAACCTTTACGATTTAACGGCTGAGCAAAGCGTTTTAGGCGGCTTAGTGATGAACCCGAATCAAGCTAGCGTTGATAAAGTATTAAGCCTACTCAACCCGAATAGTTTTTACGTTGCCGCACATCAAATCATTTTCAAAGCGATTAAAAACTTAGTGCTAAATAATAAACCGGTGGATTTATTAACTTTAGAAAATAAATTAAAAAGCGATGGAAATTTAGAAAAAATCGGCGGTTTTTCGTATCTAGCTGAAATTGTTCAACGTTCTCCGAATATGGCTAACGTTTTACAGTATGCGGCGATTGTGAAAGAGGATGCTATCAAGCGTTTTACGTTAGCTAAGTTACAAGATTGCCAAAGTTTAATTACCGGAAAATCTGAATTAAGTGCTAATGAGCGTATTGATTTAATCGGGAAAATGATTAACGAGATCGGCGATTATGCTAAAAGCGGCAATCGAGGTGGTTTAGTGGATGGCACAACGATTTTGAAAAATTGGCTTAATGAAAAGGAGCGTTTAATCAACAATCCAGAATCAGTAATCGGTATAACAAGCGGTATTCCAGCATTGGATGAATTACTAGGGCGTGAAGCGTTTTATAAAGGGGCTTTAGTGGTTGTAGGCGCTAGACCTAAATGCGGTAAAACAACGTTCTTATCGCATTTAGTAATGAATTGCGTAACAAACGATAAAAAGATCGCAGCCGTATTTAGCTTAGAAATGACCACCTCACAGATTTTCGATCGTATCGTATGGCAACGCACTAAATCTAACGCCGATCACTTAATGCTAGATCACATTGATGAAGTGGGGGCTGAATTAAGAATTGCTAACGCCGCTAAAGAAATTACCGAAAATGACAGGCTTTATATTGATGATACGCCGGGCATTTCATTAGCGCATATCCAGCGTGAATGTCGGAAACTAGCAAGAGAGAAAGGCGAGATTGGTTTAATTGCGGTCGACTACTTAACTTTGATGAGAGCGGAAAAAGCGGAACGAAACGATCTAGCATACGGTGAAATCACTAAACGATTGAAAGAGTTAGCGAAAGAATTAAATTGCGTTGTATTGCTACTTACACAGTTAAACAGGGGGCTAGAAAACAGAACAGATAAACGTCCAAAACCGTCTGATAGCCGTGATACCGGACAGATTGAGCAAGATTGCGATTTTTGGATCGGCTTACACAGACCATCTGTTTATTCAGAACAAGCGGATAAAGATTTAATCGAGATCATTTTAGGTTTACGCCGCAATGGCAATACAGGCACTATTTACGCTGATTTTATCAACGGCGTATTAAGCGAGTGCAATCAAGCTGGAGGTGCGATTAGAGCAAGCAAGCACGAGAAAAATAATACAAGGAGAGCTGCTAATGAGTTTTGATAGAGATGCCTACCGCACACCTAAATACGTGTTTAAATGGCTAAATAGCCGTTTTAAGTTTGATATTGACGGTTGCGCGACCGAAGAAAACAACTTGAGCTATCACTATATCGGCAAAGATGGCATTGCGGAGGATTTTTTAACGTTCGATCCGTTAGATTTAATTGCGGTTTTAGAATTTTGTAATTTTACGATTTTTGTCAATCCGCCTTATAGCAATCCATTACCGTTTGTTGAACGTGCGGCAGAGCTTAAAAAACAAGGCTTTTTAGTAGCGATGTTATTACCTGCGGATAAGTCAACAAAATGGTATCAAGTGATCCAAGATAACGCTACTGAAGTGATTGATATTGTAGGCGGTAGAATTAATTTTTTACACCCTGAAACCGGTGAAGAGGTAAAAGGCAATAACAAGGGATCGCTTATCGCGGTTTTCGATCCGACAATGCAAGGCTTTATTACTAGACAAGTTACTTTAGATTTTATCAAGGATGTAGGCGGTTATGGCATTTAAAGAACACAATAACCGCAAGAAAGCGAAAACGTTAGCGGAATTCATTACCAGTGAGCCGTTACGCCGTTATATGGCGGAAAAAGTGCGTCAATATGCCGGTAATGATATATCTGTATTTGATGGCGCAGCCGGTAGCGGACAGCTTGAACAATTCATCAAATTAAATCATTTAGTAGCCGTTGAAATTCAAGAAGAAAGTTGCAATGCGTTAAAAATGAATTATCCGGAAGCCGTCATTTTTAATGAAAGTTTTTTCACATATGAAAGCAAAGAAAATCAATGTGATTGTACTGTAATGAATCCGCCTTTTTCTCTGAAATTCAAAGAGTTATCAGAAAAAGAACGTGAAAGCGTCCAAGCTGAGTTCCAATGGAAAAAATCAGGCGTGATGGATGATATTTTTATTTTAAAAGGCTTAAAACAGGCTAAACGCTTTGGCTTTTTCATTATTGCGGTAGGCGTAGGCACAAGAAGCGCTGAAGCTACTTTTAGAAAAATTATCGGCAATCAGTTAGTAGAGCTAAACCGGATTGAAAACGGTTTTGATGATACCGCTATACCGGTAATGTTTTTAGTGATTGATAAGCTAAAAACAACGGAAGACGTTCATAGGGAACTTTTTGATTGTGCTAAGGGGACTATCGTAGCAAGCGATGAAATCAAGATAGAAAGCGAATGGCGCACGATTAGCGCACCTTTAGCACCAAAAGAGAAAATCGATCCTATTAATCTTGAAGGTTTGTCGCGTGAAGCCTTAAAGCTAAATGTTCAGTGTAGCCTACAGTTAAGCAAGTTAAATGTTTTACTAGGTGAGATGACAGAACAGGATTTTGACGGCTTTTGTGATGAACTTTGTCAGATGATTGAAGTAGAAAAATTCAGTAATGGCGGTCTTTCCGGTAGTTTACTTTGTATGGCAGGGGCATTAAAAGGCTAATGATTGTTGAAATGATTAAATCCGCCGGTGGCGTATTTACCGCCGCAGATGAAATGTATCTCCCGGCGTTACAGAAATTTAAAAACGGTGAGATGTATGAGGTTGAACTTAAATATAGCCGCAATCCGCAATTTCATAAGAAAGTGTTTAAGTTTTTAAAATTCTGTTTCGACCACTGGGCGGCAGATAAAACAGAATGGAAGTATTTTGATGAACGGAAACAATTTGACACCTTTAGAAAGCATTTAACGGTATTAGCCGGCTATAAAGAAGTTAGTTACACGATAGATGGCAGGATAAGGGTTGAGGCGCAAAGTTTAAAGTTTAGCAATATGGATCAACTTGAATTTGAGGAATGCTACTCCGCTCTAATCAATGCAGCAATCAAACATATTTTTAATAACACTACCGATCAGAATTTAATTAATCAACTATACGCATTTTTTTAAAAGGGGGATAAATGATTGAATTTGCAGCATTATTGATTTTCTGCTTAATGATTTTAAATGTCGTTTTCTTGCTTGCCGGCGTTTATTCAGAAACAAAACATTACAATAGAGCGGCTAATTTTTTTGCTTTTTTGTTGGTGGCTAATTTCGCTTTAAGTGTTGGCGTAACAGTATTATCTATTATTTTTATTTTAGGTTATTATTTGAGCGGTTTATAATAAAATGAAAACATATCAATGTGCGGTTTGCAAGAAACAATTTGTTAAGAAAATAAGTAGCTTGCAAAAGGTCTGTAGTTATCAATGCGCTTTAGCTTTTGCAGAAGCGGAAAAGAAAAAGAAACAAGAAAAGCTAGATAGGCAAGAACGGATAAAAAACCGCAAACGCTTAAAGGCTTATAAAGAGGCGAATAAAACGCATAACGATTTAATTAAAGAAGCACAAAGTGCGGTAAATAAATATATCCGTATGCGTGATGAAAATAAGGAATGTATCTCTTGCGGTACGCCGTTGATTAGTGAAAAGCTAGGCGGCGGATTTGATGCCGGTCATTATCGTAGCCGTGGTGCAGCGCCTCACTTGCGTTTTTACACATTAAATATTTTTGGACAGTGCAAACGCTGTAACCGTTATTTAGGCGGCAACTATCACGAATATAGAATAGGGTTAATCGAGCGGTTAGGGATAGAAAAAGTAGAAGCGATTGAAGCCGATCAACGACCTAGACACTACAGTGATGAGGATTTACGGCGGATTAAACGGATTTTTAATAAAAAAGTAAATTTATTGGCAAAGCGCAAGAAGTGAGGAATCAATGAATTGTTATGATATTGAGACGTTGATGGTGGCGTGGGGACGGTATTTCGCAAGTGATAGAATAGGTACTGAATACCCTAGTATTTCGATTAAAGTGGTGGAATTGCCCTACAGTTATAAAAACTGGATGATCATTAATGTGCCGGAAGAGCTTATTTTAAAGGTTGAGGAATGTATCTTAACGCTATTTAAAATAGACTTTGATTTGTTTGAGATAGTAAGAATTAATTACGCTACCAATACGCCGCTTTATGATGTACGTGATCAATGGGGGGCGCTTGTTGAATGGGGGGCATTACCACAGTTAGGAATTGGCAAAAGTGAATATTATTCTAGGATTGCTAAAGCAAAAACTTGTGTAAGAGCAATGCTTTACGATAAATATAAGTTATGGACGGACGACAAAAGTTGACATCCTCCCCGCCCTAAAGGATGGGGATTCCTACCAGCTCCCACGCTTTTTGCGTGGGCTACTCTCGGTGGGTTCTTGCTGCTGACCTCTAACGAGGTTCACTTCACAAGCGCTACGGCGATGTCCTCGCCTGCTTTTCATTATGCCTGAACGATTGCTCGCCCACGCGCTAAAACATTCATCGCGCCAACCACATCCGCATTTTCTGTGTAGCCACACTCTACGCATTCAAAATGTGCTTGCGTTTGGCGATTTTCTTTTGAGATATGACCACAACAAGGGCAAGTCCGACTGCTGTTTTGCGGCGGAACGGCAACCAAAAATCCGCCTTGCCATTGGGTTTTGTAGTCCAACTGACGGCGAAATTCAAACCACGATTGGTCGAGAATGGTTCGATTTAATCCTGATTTTGCGGCTACATTCTTACCGTGTTGCTCTGCTGTGCCTTTGGCTGATTTTGACATATTTGACACCTGCA
>NZ_KB903682.1 GCF_000379785.1 Gallibacterium anatis DSM 16844 = F 149
GGTCTTTTGGAACGAGTTGTTCGAGACTTATCATCTCGATTTCATATTGGAGTGAGGGTGTATTTTTGAGCATAGGCATTTCCTTTTTTCGATATGCCTATTAGATCAAACCTCTAGAGGTATGTCTAGAGGTTTGTCAGCAGTCTGAGTCGATATTGCTATCGACTTTTTCTATTTTGATTTTTGATAAATCATTTTTATGATGATTGATGTTTTTTTCTAAACACGCTGATATTGTTGAACCCCTGATCTTTTAAATACAATGCTTGTAGCCGACTCATCACGCCTCGCTCACAATATAAAAGATACTGTTTATTTTGATCTAACGATGGAAATTGAGTTGACAATTTATAAAATGGGATATGAAGAATGGTCTGATTATCCAGCTGTAATGGCTCCTCTTCGTGTTCTTCAGGGCTTCTAATATCAATAATGACGTCATTACCCTGTAACACAGATACCATTTCAACCTCTGGAACTTCTCTTTCTGTTTGTTCAGCGATCTGTCTAATATCCAAATATTGTGCGTTCCAAACAGCATCTTCCAACAAAGAAAAATCAAAATTAGCTTCTTCGTGTTCAATTTTCTCTTTAATTGCTTTTACGGTAGGATTTTTAGAAATTACACCACAAAATTCCGGCATCGATTTTGCAATATCATCCGTACCGATCTGTTTTGCCATTGCAATGATTTGTTCTTTATCGCTAGAAATTAAAGGGCGCAACACCAAACAATCTGCCGCTTCATCAATTAATCGCAAATTGGTTAATGTCTGACTGGAAACCTGACCTAAGGCTTCTCCGGTCACAATTGCCTGAATTTGAAAACGGTCTGCAACTTTGCTTGCTGCCCTGACCATCATTCTTTTCAGCACCACGCCCATCTGACCGTTATCAATTTTTTCTAAGATTTCAGCCACAACTTTTTCAAAATTAATAGCAACAAAACGAACTTTGTGTGAACTTCCATAACGATTCCAAATATGATATGCCATCTGTTTCACACCAATTTCGTGAGCGGCACCGCCTAAATTAAAGAAACAGTAATGCACACGACAGCCACGTCGTAATAACATATAGCTGGAAACACCAGAATCAAAACCACCGGAAATTAATGATAAAACATCTTCCTGCGTTCCTATCGGGTAACCTCCGATGCCCTCTACACGCCCTTTGACCAACATAACGTGATCATTATCAATTTCAATTCTTACCGTTACATCCGGATGTGTAAGCTGCACTTTGGCAGAAGCAATATGTTGATTCAAACCTCCTCCGATATAACGCTCTGCATCTAAAGAGGTGAATTCGTGCTTCCCTTTACGTTTTACACGAACGCAGAATGTTTTGTTCTCCAATTTATCGCCGATATCCTCATACACGATTTGAAAAATATCCTGCAATGTAGAAAACGGTTTTTCTTCCACCTGTAAAAAATGATGAATACCTGGAATGCGTTGCAACAGCTCTGTCAACAAAGGATATTTAGATTCGTCTTTAGTTCTGACTTCAATATAGTCCCAATGCTTAATTACAGCGACTTGATCGTCATATTTATTCAGAACATTACGGATATTTCCCGTTAAAATTTTGATAAAGCGTTTACGTACGGAATCACTTTTAATCATGATTTCCGGAAAAAGTTTGATAATAAATTTCATCTTGTTTTCATTGGATTGTAAAAAATAAGCGCATATTCTACACGAAAAATCGAATAAGCGTAAAAAATACACCTCATCTATAAGGAAATTAGGTACAATAACAGCTATTTAAATAAACTAGGTACTAATCACCGTTATGGCAAAAAAAGCACAACCGTTAAATTTTGAAAATACCCTGATAGAGCTGGAAAATGTTGTCAATCGTTTAGAACAGGGCGATTTGCCCTTAGAAGATGCATTATCGCAATTTGAACAAGGTGTTAATTTGGCAAAACAGGCGCAAGAAAAATTGGCTAATGCAGAACAACGAGTACAGATCTTGTTGGAAAAAAATAGCTCCACGCCATTAACTGATTACCCAACATCATCGCTTTCCGAAGTTAAAAAAGATGATGAAGAGAGTGATCAAGATGTTTTTTAAAAAAATCTGATTAGGATGGATCTTATGTATCAATTTTCTGAGGATTTAATTGCTTTACAACAACGCAATAATCAATTTTTACAACAACAACTGGCGCAATTAGACAGTTCACCTGCACCTTTAGCTGATGCAATGCGTTATAGCCTATTATTAGGCGGTAAGCGAATTCGTCCTTTTCTTGTGTATGCCACCGGTAGAATGTTGGGTGTTGATTTAGCGAAATTGGATCATATTGCCGGTGCGATTGAATGCATTCATTGCTACTCTCTTATCCACGATGATTTGCCGGCAATGGATAATGACACGTTACGTCGTAACAAACCGACTTGCCATATTGCTTTTGACGAAGCAACCGCAATTCTTGCCGGTGATGCACTACAAAGTTATGCTTTTGAGTTGTTAGCTAAATCTCCCATCGCGGATCAACAAAAAATTTTGCAATTTCAATTGTTGGCTAATGCATCCGGCGCGGAAGGAATGTGTTTAGGACAGAGTTTAGATTTAATCTCAGAAAATAAACAGATTGGTTTAGTAGAGTTAGAGCGAATTCATAAAAATAAGACAGGCGCATTGATTACGGCTGCTGTTTTATTGGGTTTCTACTGCTCTTCCTATTATCAAAATGAGCAAATTAAACAAAAACTTATTTCATTTTCTGCCGCAATTGGTTTAGCATTTCAAGTACAGGACGATATCTTGGATATCACTTCAAGTAATGAAGAGCTCGGGAAAAATGCCGGTTCAGATTTAAAAGCACATAAAAGCACTTATCCACAATTGCTTGGTTTAGCGCAGGCAAAAGAAAAAGCCTCAGCACTTTATCACTCTGCAAAATCAATTTTATCCGAATTGGAATTTGATACTTCAGCGCTAGCGGCATTAGCAGAGTTCATTGTAAAACGGCGAAATTAAATTTATGGATCAATATAATATGTCAAGTTATCCACTTTTATCACAGATTAATTCTCCGGACGATTTACGTCTATTACCGAAAGAACAGTTGCCTGAACTTTGTGAGCAACTTCGTCAGTATCTTTTAGAAAGTGTTAGCCAAAGCAGCGGACATCTTGCTTCCGGCTTGGGAACTGTCGAACTCACCGTGGCATTACATTATGTTTTTAATACGCCGTTTGATCAGTTAATTTGGGATGTGGGACACCAAGCATATCCGCATAAAATCTTAACAGGACGAAGAGATCAAATGAAAACTATCCGTCAAAAAGACGGTCTTCATCCTTTTCCTTGGCGTGGCGAAAGCCCTTTTGATGTGTTAAGTGTTGGCCACTCCTCTACTTCGATTAGCGCCGGATTAGGGGTTGCGATCGCTGCCCAGCGAGAAAATGCCGGAAGAAAAACAATTTGTGTGATTGGAGATGGCGCCATTACCGCCGGAATGGCGTTTGAGGCAATGAACCACGCCGGCGCATTGCATACTGATATGCTTGTGATTCTAAATGACAACGATATGTCTATTTCTGAGAATGTCGGCGCGTTGAACAATCATCTTGCTCGCCTGCTCTCCGGCTCTTTCTACTCTTCTTTGCGCGAAGGCGGTAAAAAAATTCTCTCCGGTTTGCCACCAATTAAAGAATTTGTGAAAAAAACGGAAGAGCACGTCAAAGGATTTGTTTCACCGGGTGGAACATTATTTGAAGAACTTGGCTTTAATTATATTGGGCCGATTGATGGGCATAATGTTGATGAATTGATTTCAACATTAAAAAATATGCGTACTCTGAAAGGCCCTCAGTTTTTACACGTTATCACTAAAAAAGGTAAGGGTTATGCTCCGGCAGAAAAGGATCCTATCGGTTTTCACGGCGTGCCTAAATTTAACCCGTTAAGTGGAGAATTGCCTAAAAGTAAGGCTGCTCATCCAACTTATTCTGCTATTTTCGGTCAATGGCTTTGTGAAATGGCTGAAAACGACCCTAAATTAATCGGCATCACTCCGGCAATGCGCGAGGGATCTGGAATGGTGCAATTTTCGCAACGTTTTCCGGATCAATATTTTGACGTTGCTATTGCCGAACAACACGCCGTTACCTTTGCCGCCGGTTTAGCCATCGGTGGCTATAAACCGGTAGTTGCGATTTATTCCACTTTCTTGCAACGTGCTTATGACCAAGTCATACACGATGTGGCTATTCAAAATTTACCTGTTTTATTTGCTATCGACCGTGCCGGAATTGTCGGCGCAGATGGGCAAACCCATCAAGGTGCATTTGATTTAAGCTATTTACGTTGCATTCCAAATTTAATTGTAATGACACCAAGCGATGAAAATGAATGTCGCCAAATGCTCTACACCGGCTATCACTGCGGACAACCTGCCGCTGTGCGTTATCCACGTGGCAACGGTATCGGTGTGGAGTTGCAACCGTTACACGCTTTAGAAATAGGTAAAGCAAATCAAGTCAGAAGTGGTGAAAAAGTAGCTATTTTGAATTTCGGTACATTATTGCCGGAGGCATTACAAGTTGCTGAAAAATATGATTATGCCGTGATTGATATGCGCTTTGTAAAACCTATTGATAAAGAATGTTTAGCCAAAATCAAAGATCAATATACATTAATCGTGACTTTGGAAGAAAATGCGATACAAGGTGGCGCCGGATCGGCTGTTCTGGAAACCTTAGCTGAATTAGGTGGAAATAGACCGCAGGTATTGCAATTAGGTTTACCGGACATTTTCATTCCTCAAGGCACTCAACAAGAAATCCGTGAATTATTACAATTAGATGCGAATGGCATTGAGCAAAAAATTAACGCTCAACTAGCAAAGTTATAAAAACGCTTTCTTGTTGCTATTAGTTACTACGATATATCATCAGTTTAATTCGGAAGAGATACACCTCTTCCGAATTAAATCATTTTAAAAAATGTTTCGTATTAAGGATTTAGTATTGAGAACAACAAAACCATCCCAAGAAAAATCAAAATTGCGCCAATAATACGATTCACAGTGATTTGCCGCCACAAAAGGCGATCACGAATTATTGGATTGGAAAGCACTTTTGCCACAAAAATAAACCAAATCAAATGCGACAAAGAAATAAATGCGCAATATCCTATTTGTACGGTTATCGGTGTATTTGTCTGCACTATTTGCGTGAAGGTACTCAATATAAACAGTGTGGTTTTCGGATTTAATGCATTACTGACAAAACCATTGCGAAACGCTACGCCTGACATCAAGGTAAGTTGTTTATTTCCTTCATCAACACTTATAGCTTGATGACGAAAAGTTTGATAGCCAATAACAATGAGATAGCATGCTCCCAAAGCTTTAATCAAATAAAATAGTGAAGGAAATTGTAGCAATAAAACACTCACACCCAATAAGGTGTAAGCAACGTGAACCCACACCGCTGATGCAATACCTATTGCAGTAAAAATCCCTGCCCACAAGCCATATAGATAACTGTTTCTTGTTACCATTGCAAAATCGCCACCCGGACTAATCACTGCCAGAATAGTAATAATAGAAACAGCAATAATTTCTTGCATAATTTAACTCCTTAATAAAAATGGCGTTATCGATTTTGCCACTTCTCAATAGCATAGCTAACTATTTGATAATACATATATTTCCTCCCATTAATGTCATTTTGGCTACTAGATTTTTAGTCATATTCTGGCATTATATGAAGTGACGCAACAAGTGAAACTTTTTTGGATATTTTGTGAAAAAATGGAACAAATAAAACGATTGCCTTTAAATGCTTTAAAATTTTTCTATTTTGTAGGGAAATATGGCAGTTTAACTATGGCTGCGCAACAACTCTACGTTACACATAGCGCAGTAAGCAAACAGCTTAAATTATTAGAAGAATATTTTGGAAAACCACTTTTTTTAAAAGAGGGTAGACATTTAAAACTCACATCAGAGGGCGTTATTCTTTACGAAACTTGCCATTCTATTTTTAATGAATTACAACAAACTACGATAAAACTGAAATCACATTCCAAGTCTGATTTAATTGTTTCTTGTGAGCCTACTTTAGCTATGAAGTGGCTTATTCCGCGTATTACACATTTCCCACAACACTTAAATTTCAACATTATTATTTTGGCAGCCGGAGGTGCTGTTGATTTCTCAAAACAAAATATAGATGTAGCTATTCGACGCAATGATTTTACTTGGAGTAAACAGCTACAAGCAGAATGGCTTTGTGATGAAAAAATAGGAATGGTCTATTGCACTAACAAAAATATCCCACCAGTACAGATTCATACGCATACTCGTCCACAGGCGTGGCAAGATTGGCAACGAATAAGTTCAAAATCATTTCCTTGTACACATCATCAATTTTTTGAGCATTTTTATCTTTCAATTCAAGCAGCTATTGCTGGTTTAGGTGTGGCTATTGCTTCAAAATGGATGGTGCAAGATGAAATCGAACAAGGTATTCTCACCGCACCATATGGTTTCAGAAAGGATGGTTCAGCATATTATTTACTTTCAGAAAATCTTATTGAAAACGATGAACGCAAGATGTTGTTTTTAAAATGGTTAAGAGAGCAACTATCTCAAACTAACAGTTAAAAATTATTAAATACCGACCATTAACGCAAAAAGCCGAATTCTGTGTAATACAGAACTCGGCTTTTAATTAACTAAGTTTCGTTTTTGACTGGATTAATTCATTAATGAACTTATTACTCAACAACCAAAGTACGGCAAGTGTTGGTGCCGCCGGAAACGAATTCATCGCCTTGCGTTAATAATACTAAATCTCCGGCTACTAAATATCCTTTCTCTTTCAATAATTTAATCGCAGTTTGAGCACCTTCAACAGTGCGGCTCATCTCTTCAAAATAAACTGGGACTACACCACGATATAATGCACAAAGATTTAATGCACTTTGGTTACGGGATAGTGCAAAAATTGGCAAACCGGAACTGATACGTGACATTAAACGTGCAGTACGACCGGTGCTGGTCATTGCAATAATTGCAGCTGTTCCTTTCATATGGTTTGCGGCATACATTGCTGACATTGCAACTGCTTCTTCAATTGAGTTGAATTCAACATCCATACGGTGACGAGAAACATTGATGCTAGGCATTTTTTCTGCACCTAAACAAACTTTCGCCATTGCAGCAACAGTTTCTGACGGGTACTGCCCTGCTGCAGTTTCTGCCGATAACATTACCGCGTCTGTTCCGTCCAATACAGCATTAGCAACGTCCATTACTTCCGCACGAGTCGGCATTGGATTGCTAATCATTGATTCCATCATTTGAGTTGCAGTAATCACAACTTTATTTAATTGGCGAGAACGGCGAATTAATTTTTTCTGTACGCCTACTAATTCAGGGTCACCAATTTCAACCCCTAAGTCGCCACGCGCAACCATAATAACATCAGACGCTTTAATGATGTCATCAATCGCTTCCGCAGTTGCCACAGTTTCCGCACGTTCTACTTTCGCAACAATTTTCGCATTTAAGCCAGCTTCCATTGCTAATTTACGTGCATATTCAATATCTGCACCGGTACGAGGGAATGAAACTGCTAAATAATCTACACCGATTTTTGCAGCAGTTAAAATATCTGCTTTATCTTTCTCAGTTAATGCATCTGCGGATAATCCGCCACCTAATTTATTGATACCTTTATTATTAGAAAGTGGGCCACCGACGGTCACTTCTGTGAATACTTTTTCACCTTCGGTTGATAAGACTTTCAATTGAACACGACCATCATCCAATAATAAAATATCGCCCGGAACAACATCTTTTGGTAGATTTTTATAATCTAAACCTACAGATTCTTGAGTACCTTCACCTTTCGGCAATTCGGCATCAAGCACAAATTTATCACCAATATTCAAAAAGATTTTGCCATCTTTAAAAGTAGAAACTCGAATTTTAGGCCCTTGCAAATCACCAAGGATGGCAACTTGTTTACCCAATTTTTTCGCAACTTCACGCACTTTTGCGGCACGGTTAATATGATCTTCTGCAGTACCATGAGAAAAGTTCATTCGCACCACATTTGCTCCGGCAGCAATAATTTTTTCTAAATTATTGCCTTTATCGGTCGCCGGACCTAAGGTTGTAACAATTTTCGTTCTTCTTAGTCTTCTAGACATGAATTGCTCCATAAGATAACAACATTACTTAAAAAAATGTAAGAAATTAATTTATTGAGGAATGGTGCTTTTTCTGTCAAGCACCTATAATAAAACGGTCGTGCATTATACGCTGATTTTTTGTGTAATGCGAGATCGAGCTAAGTAAATTTTTCTTAATCACTTGATATAGGTAGAGAATTTATGCATATCTTTATTATGCGTCACGGCGAAGCTGCTTTTTATGCGGCGAGCGATCGAGAGCGCCCTTTAACCGCTCGCGGTCAAGAACAGGCGCAACAACAAGGCGAATGGTTACAACAACAAGGGTGGCAGCCGGATTCTATGTTGGTCAGTCCCTATCTTCGTGCGCAGCAAACATACCAACAGGTTTGTAAAGCATTAAACATTGCAGAAAATGGGGAAAACTGGGATAACTTAACGCCTTACGGTAATGCTTATCTAGTTGCAGATTATTTGGATACGTTAGCTAAAGACGGCATAAAAAATGTGTTGCTTATTTCGCATTTGCCGTTAGTCGATGACATTGTACAGGCTTTAGGGGTGACCCAAGCAATTGCTTTTCATACCGCCACCTTAGTTGAGATCAACTACACTAACGGGAAAGGAACGCTATTACAAATTAAACAGCCGGATATTTAAGCAAAAATGATGGGCTGATCACCCATCATTTCTATTAGTTAAGCCCTGCTTCCAGTTTTAGTTGTAACAAGCGTCGCTCTTCCACAGACAAAGCGGTGCCTTTTTCATTGGTAAGGATAAAGAAGTCCTCCGCTTTCTCACCGTTGGTTGTGATTTTCGCATTAGACAATGTTAATCGCTGCTGCGTAAAAATATCACTGATTATCGCCAATAATCCTGCTCTGTCTTTAGTAATTAATTCTAATTCTGTCTGTTCTGTTTTCTCAATATTTAAGAAACGGACTTCAAGCGGCACATTAAAATGTTGCAGTTTGCTGCTTCGGCGAGCGGTAGCGGTCAGCACACGTTTTTCTCCTTTTAACACTGCTTTCAAAACTTGAGCAATTTCATCTCTTCTCGGTTTACGTAATGCACTGCCGTCATTTTCAGTCACAATAAAACTGTCGAACACCTCTCCACTCTCGGCGGTGATAATCTGGGCATCGTGAATGCTCAAATTTTTTGCATCCAATGTTCTCACTACTTTATTAAACAGTTGCGGTTGATCAGCACAATAAATGAAAATTTCTGTTGCGCCACGTGAAAATCGGCTACTCACCAAAACCACAATTTCATTACTTAAATCGTCAATTTGGCACAGATATTCAGCGTGCCACGCCAGCTGTTTTGAGGTATTGCGTAAGAAATATTCTTGCGGACAGCGTTGCCATAACTGATTTACATCATTCACTTTGATTTGATATTTTTCCAACATTGGTTGCATCATATCAAGTGCTTTAATTCGGTTCTGTAAAATCTGAATGCTGTAATCAAGCGGTACTGAAATGCCTTGATCCAGCTGCTGTTTCGTATAGCGATAAAGCGTGGTTAATAATGTTTTTTTCCAGCTATTCCATAAGGTTTCATTGGTTGCGCAAATATCCGCCACCGTTAAACAAAGCAAATAATCCAACCGCGTTTTATTATTCACAATTTTGGCAAAATGGCTGATTTCCGCCGGATCGTGAATATCTCGTCTTTGTGCAACAATTGACATTTGTAGGTGCGATAACACCAACCAAGCCATAAATTCCGCATCCTGTTCACTGAAATGATGTTTGATTGCAAAATCATACATATCAATCGCCCCCAATTCAGCGTGATCACCGGAGTGACCTTTAGCGATATCGTGAAATAAAGCGGCAAGATAAAGTTGAGGACGCTTAGTCAATGTTAAGAAGATTTTATGACATAAAGGATAGGCTTCAGCACTGGTTTCACTAGCAAAATTCTCCAATTTAAGCAATAAACGGATGGTATGCTCATCAACCGTATAGGCGTGAAACAGATCAAATTGCATTAAACCGACAATATGCTTCCATTCCCGTAAATAGGCTTTCAGCACACCATAACGATGCATTGGCGCGAATGCTCTGGTAATACAATGCGGTTGTTGCAGAATCTGAATAAAATAACTTCTCGCCTGTGGCAATTCACTTAAATAACCTTGTTGATTCAGTAATGCAAGGCGTAATTGTCGCAATGTGCTGGAATGGATATAACTTTGCGGATAATGACAGAGTTGTAAAAACAGCTCAATCATCGTTTCCGGCTTGGTTTGGAAAATATCGTGACATTGTAACTGAATGCTGTTATTCACCAAGCAAAATGCCGGACTGATAGCCACTCTTTCAGCAGATTTTGCACAACTCGGACACAAAAACTGTTCTTGATAATCCTGCATCAACACTTCACTTAACTGCATAATCTGTTGTGAATTGCGAAAATAGGCTTTCATCATTGTTTCCACTGCTTGATTACCAACGCCCTGATAGCCTAGCATCCCACTAATTTTTAACTGACGCTCAAATAACAGGCGGTTGTCATAATGTTTAATCACAAGGTGTAAGGCGTAACGAAGTTTAAACAGGAATGTTTGGCACTCAAATAATGCTTGATACTCTTCCGGATAAATAAAGCCGAAATGAAGCAAATCATCTAGATTTTTCGCTTTGAAATGGCGCCACGCAATCCAATAAAGTAAGTGCAAATCACGCAATCCGCCGGGGCTATATTTAAGATCGGGTTCTAAATTATAGGCTGTATTGTGATAACGTTGATAACGTTCATTTTTTTCTGCCACTTTTGCCGTAAAGAAGTCACGCATTGACCAAAAATCATCTTGATAAATATGCTGTGTCAACTTTTCAAATAACGGTTTATTTCCGGTTAGAAAACGAGATTCCAGTAAATTGGTTGCGATACTAATATCATTCCGCCCCTCTTCCAGACATTGCGGCAAGGTGCGAATACTATGCCCGACTTCAAAATGACAATCCCATAAAAATTGCACGAAATTGGCGATCTGCTGTTCTTGCTCTTCATCTAAGTTTTGGGAGGATAAAATCAAGAAATCTAAATCCGACAGCGGAAAAATTTCGCCACGCCCATAACCACCCACTGCTATTAATGCTAAATGCGGATAACTGTCCAATCGGAAATGGTGCCATAGCATCAATAACAGTTGATCACAAAGATCACTACGCTGTTTAATCAGATAGTAAATATCAATATTCTGACTAAAATTTTCCGTTTCAGTTGCTTTTAAATCGGCAAAAAATTGACGCACATTGGCAGGGGTAAACGGAATTTGGCTTAAATCTTGGGTGAATAGTGGTGTTTGCATAGAATTCCTGTATAAATTTGGTTGTTATGTTGATAACAATATTATTTTTTCAATAAAAAAGCGACCATTTCTCTTAAAAAAGGTCGCTTTTTTTAGAATTTTTTAATTATTTACCATTATTCGTTGGATATCATTCAGTTCTTCATCACGAATTGTCATCACTTCACAACCATTTTCGGTAACAACGATTTGATGTTCATACTGTGCGGAATGGCTACGATCTTTAGTTTTAACTGTCCAGCCATCGCCCATTAAGCGAATCTCTTTTCTACCAGCATTGACCATCGGTTCAATCGTAAACACCATTCCAGGTTGTAAAATCACTCCACCGTCATCGGCATAATAGTGTAAAACTTGCGGATCACTGTGAAACTCAGTGCCAATACCATGACCGCAATATTCACGCACTACAGAAAAGCCTTGTTTTTCCACATACTGTTGAATAACGCGCCCGATTTCATTTAAACGAATGCCCGGTTTTACCGTACGCAATGCAAGATAAAGCGATTGTTGTGTTACTTCGCATAACTTTTTACTGCGAATCGGCGGTTCACCAACCATATACATTTTCGAATTATCACCGAAATAACCGTCTTTAATCACCGTAACATCAATATTGAGAATATCGCCATCTTTTAATTTTTTTTCATCATTTGGAATGCCGTGGCACACTACTTCATTAATTGAAATACAAACTGATTTAGGGAAACCGTGATAATTTAAACAAGCCGGAATCACTTTTTGTTCGTTGACCATATAATCGTGACAAATGCGATCCAATTCGCCGGTAGTCACACCTGCTTTAACATAAGGTTCAATCATCACCAACACATCTGAAGCCAACTTACAGGCGACACGTAATTTTTCAATTTCTTCTGCTGTCCTTAATGGAATTGTCATTTTTTTCTCCAATTTGAAATACTTAATTTTCGGTGGCTATCATACCATTATTTCAACGTTGCCGATAACCTTTCAATGAAATTGTTGAACGATTTACTAGGTTATTAGATAATAGCGATACTATTAAGATAATTTTCACTTCATCATAACTATTTAGTTTGTAACTATATGATGAAAGAACAATGAGGAGTTTAAGAATGAGTGATGATGTTTCTATTCCGCTAACATTTACTGATGCGGCAGCGCGTAAAGTAAAATTTTTAATTGAAGGCGAAGATAATCCGAATCTAAAATTGCGTGTTTATATTACCGGTGGTGGTTGTAGCGGATTCCAATATGGGTTTACTTTTGATGAAAATGTGAATGAAGGTGATCTGACCATTGAAAATTCAGGCGTGACTTTGGTGGTTGATCCGATGAGTTTACAATACTTAATCGGCGGAACCGTAGATTATACTGAAGGATTGGAAGGTTCACGTTTTGTCGTTGATAATCCGAATGCGACAACAACCTGTGGTTGCGGTTCATCTTTCAGCATCTAATTTAAAAAGGCTATCCGAGCATAGCCTTCTTTTCTTATCTTAAGGGGGCATAAAATGGAATTTCAATTCTATCGCATTGATCGCAATACAATTAATGTCAGTTGTTCAATGGAACATGAAGCAGTTGCACGTTGGGCAAACAGTGAAATTCGTGGTGATTTGAACAAAATTGCTGAATTAATGGCAGTAATAAAGGCGTGTCATTCCGCCCCTTATGGCATCGACAAAATTATTCCGGGCAAGGAATTTTCCGTCCATATTAATCACGATGAAGTGATGGTTAAAGCTAATATTCTCTTTTCAGAAGAAAATTCTGATGAAATTTTAGAAGATGATCTTCAATTTTATGATGAAGAAAATATGGCAATTTGTGGATTGGAAGATTTTAAACACTTTTTATCTGCATATCAGCAATTTATTAAAGAGTAATTTTTAAGCATTATCTGTTTGATTTATCAACACAATGTTTCAAAAATGTAATTCATCGAAACGTTTTTTTCGAAGCGGATCACATTCTTGAACATTTCTTTTTATTAAGTTTTGAATTCAAAAAACACCTTATCTATCATAACGCTGAAAAAATTATTATTAATCAATTAATAAACTAAGGTGTGTGTATGTTAAATGAGCAAACTCTAAGTTCTGCAATGGAACAATCTTGTCCAAAAACGCATATTTGGAATAAATTTGATCTGGCGTGGGTGCTGAATTTATTCGGCACTGCCGTAGGCGCAGGTGTTTTATTTTTACCAATTAATGCCGGCAAAGGTGGTTTTTGGCCATTAGTTATTATGACCATAATAGTTGGACCTATGACCTATTTTGCCCATCGCGGATTGGCACGCTTTGTGCTCTCTTCCAGCAAACCGGGCAGCGATATAACCGAAGTGGTGGAGGAACATTTTGGTAAAACCGCCGGTAAATTAATTACGCTACTCTATTTCTTTGCTATTTTCCCCATTCTTCTTATTTATGGTAACGGCATTACCAATACCGTTGATTCATTTATGGTAAACCAATTAGGAATGGCTTCACCATCAAGGGTTTTACTGTCATTGATTTTAATCGGCAGCCTAATCGGTATTTTCCTATTGGGTGAAAAAGTGGTGTTAAAAGTAACGGAATGGTTGGTTTATCCGCTGGTATTTATTCTTTTTGCGTTGTCGATTTATCTTATTCCTGAATGGAACACCAGTATGTTGCAAGAAATGCCGAGCGGTGAGCAATTTTTATTAACATTATGGATTACCATCCCGGTGTTGGTTTTTTCATTTAATCACTCACCTGCTATTTCTTCCTTTGTGCTTTCACAGCAACGTCAATATAAATCTTTCACGGCTACCGAACAACACGCCAGCAAAACATTAAAAGGCACAGCGACCATTTTATTGGTGTTTGTGATGTTCTTCGTTTTTAGTTGCGTTTTAACCTTAACGCCGGAAGATTTGTTATTAGCCAAAGAACAAAATATTGCTATTCTCTCTTTCCTTGCCAATAAATTTGATAATCCTTATATCTCCTATCTTGGTCCTTTGGTTGCCTTTTTAGCGATTACCAGTTCATTTTTTGGTCATTATATGGGCGCAAGAGAGGGTTTACAGGGGTTATATCTCAAATTAAAAGGCGAAAACCAACATTCCGCGAATATTAATCATCGCCGTTTAAACCTTGTTTCAGCACTCTTTTTCTTATTATCACTTTGGGGTGTAGCGATTATCAACCCAAGCATTTTAGGTTTAATCGAATCTCTAGGCGGCCCTATTATCGCAATGATCTTGTTCATTATGCCGATGTATGCGATTAAACGTATTCCGGCAATGAAACGTTACAGCGGTAAGTTGAGCAATGTTTTTGTGGTGGTGATGGGGTTAATCGCTATTTCAAATATTGTCTATAATCTCGTGGCATAGTTCTCGCTTTTTCATTAAAATTTGCATCCTTTGCCTTAGGTTAAAAACCTAAGGCAATATTTATCAGAATAATAAAAAATAATTAGAGTGTATTTATGATTAGTGTGTTTGATATGTATAAAATCGGCATAGGGCCATCCAGTTCCCATACTGTCGGGCCGATGAAAGCCGGTAAAGAGTTTATTGATCACTTAGTACAACAACAGCAATTAAAGCAAGTTACCCGATTACATATTGATGTTTACGGTTCACTTTCAATGACCGGACGTGGGCACAACACCGATATAGCCATTATTCTCGGCTTGGCCGGATACTTGCCCGACAATGTGGATATTGACCACATTCCCCTCTTCATTGATCAGATTAAAAAACAGAAGCGGTTTCCACTGGCATTAGCACAACACGAAATTGCTTTCGATTTTTATCAGGATATGCAATTCCATTCCACTTTTCTGCCACTACACGAAAATGGGATGACAATCAGTGCCTATCATCAAGATGAGTGTCTTTACAGCAATACTTATTACTCTATCGGCGGAGGTTTTATTGTTGATGAAGCCCATTTCAATCAGGAGCAATCTGACGAGCAACAGGTGCCTTTCCCTTATAAAAGTGCTGCCGATTTAATTCATCACTGTCAGGAAAATGGGTTAGCCATTTCCGGCATTATGTTACGTAATGAATTGGCGTTGCACGGCAAAACAGAATTGAAAGCGCATCTTGCTAAAGTTTGGCAAACAATGCAGGAGTGTATCCAACACGGGTTGCACACAGACGGCTTATTGCCCGGCCCATTAAAAGTGCCTCGCCGTGCTGCCGGATTGCGACGATTATTGGAAGCGAATAATTCATTATCAAATGATCCAATGAAGGTAATTGATTGGATTAATATGTATGCTTTAGCGGTAAATGAGGAGAATGCTGCCGGCGGTCGTGTTGTTACCGCACCGACCAACGGCGCTTGCGGTATTGTGCCGGCGGTACTTGCCTATTATCAAAAATTTATTGCACCAATTAGTGATGAAGTACGAGATTGTTATTTATTAACTACCAGTGCTATCGGTTCACTTTATAAAATGAATGCTTCGATTTCCGGTGCTGAAGTGGGCTGTCAAGGTGAAGTCGGGGTTGCTTGCTCAATGGCGGCTGCCGGTTTAACAGAAATTTTAGGCGGTACACCGGAACAGGTCTGTATGGCAGCAGAAATTGCGATGGAACATAATCTTGGATTAACCTGTGATCCGGTCGGTGGCCAAGTGCAAGTGCCTTGCATTGAACGTAATGCTATTGCTTCCGTAAAAGCAATCAACGCCAGCAGAATGGCGTTACGTCGTAACACACAACCGCGAGTCACATTAGATAAAGTGATTGAAACAATGTATGAAACCGGCAAAGATATGAATGCCAAATATCGAGAAACTTCCCAAGGCGGTTTAGCGGTTAAGGTGATTTGTGATTAATTGATAATATTGAAGGGAAACTGGAAAGTTTCCCTTCTCATTTTGTCAAATTAACAATGTCCCGCAGCTTTTTCTAATGCATTACAGGAACGTTTTGATTTAGTGCCATCAGTCCCGGCACAAATGGCATCAGAAGAAATAACGCCTGCGACAGTGGTAATATAACATTGATACTGCTTTCTGCCGATACTGGCAATAAAACGAATGTCATCTAACCCCGGCTGCCGATTGCTGATGGCTACTTTATCTGCGGTGGTATTGAGCGCAAAAGCAGCTTTACTTTGTAATGATGCATCAGAAATTACTGTATTACCCACCATACCGCAACCACTCAATATGAAAATTGGTAAACAAATACAGAATTTATTCATCGTCATTTTTCCCATTATTTCAATCCTGCTGCTCCGCCTAAACCTATCAATGCTAATAAGAATGGTGAGGTCATTAGTCCGATTAACACTAAAACCCACGCTAATACATTTAAACATATCCCTTTGATATGTTTATTTTTAATAGCAAGAATAGTGCCGATTAAAGCAATAATTGCAGCTAAAGGCACAAAAATTGTTCCTAAAAACAAAATACCTACAACGGCTAAAATACAAGCAATAATTCCGGCAGTTACACCAGTTTTCGTTTTTTGTGGCAGTGCGTCTGTCATATTTCCTCCTAATTATCAAAGTTGCACCTAAAACAGGTGCATTATAGATTGAACCTAAAATAGGTGCAATGAAAAAATTACGATCTTCTATTTATTCTCAAGAACAGGTGTTTTTACGCGAACTTTTTATCGAAAAACGTAAAGCATTAGGTTTATCTCAACGAGCTTTATCTGATAAGCTCGGCGTTATTTATTCTCTGATTGGTAAAGTTGAAACTGGAGATCGGAGATTGGATGTGATTGAATTTATTCAATATTGTATTGCATTGGAACTTGATCCAAAGTCAGTATTAGATCAAGTGTATCAGCATATGTTATCGGTTTCATCTGATACAGCTGATGATAGTGAGTCAAAAAATTCCCCATAAAAAAGCCGGCTATTTTCAAAGCCGGCTATAATTATTTTATTGCATTAAGACAATAAGCAGTTTTTCTCACCGCGCGAAAGGCTAATCAAGCCGGAACGAACAATCTCAATCACAGAGGTTTCTTCTTTCAATGCTTTAATAAACGCATTCAACTTTTCACTATCTCCATTTAATTGCACGGTGTAGGTTTTCGGAGTAACGTCAACGATTTGTCCACGATAAATATCTGCCATTCGTTTTACCTCTTCCCTTACTTGCCCTTGTGCTTTCACTTTGATCAGCAACACTTCTCTCTCCACGTGCTCGACATCACTGAGATTAATCACACGGTAGACATCGATTAATTTATGTAATTGCTTTTCAATCTGTTCCAACACCTGTTCATCGCCATAAGCTTCAATCGTCATACGGGAAAGTGTCGGATCATCTGTCGGCGCAACGGTTAAACTTTCGATATTAAAAGCACGTTGTGAGAACAATCCAACTACACGAGATAACGCACCTGACTCATTTTCTAATAATACTGATAAAATTCTACGCATTATGATCTCTCCGTTTTGCTTAAATACATTTCATTCATTGCACCACCACGCATTTGCATCGGATAAACGTGTTCGGTTTCATCAACACGAATATCGACAAAGACCACTTTATCCTTAATTGCCAATGCTTCCGCTAATTTCGTTTCCAATTCGTCAGGATGTTCAATTCGCATTCCGATATGCCCATAAGCCTCAGCCAATTTAACAAAATCCGGTAATGAATCCATATAGGATTGTGAATGACGTCCGGCATAAATAATATCTTGCCACTGTTTTACCATTCCTAAGAAACGGTTATTCAAACTGACAATCACAACCGGAATTCCATACTGTTTTGCCGTTGAAAGTTCTTGAATATTCATCTGAATACTGCCATCACCGGTAACGCAGACAACCTTTGCTTCAGGGTGTGCCAATTTGACGCCTAATGCTGCCGGCAAACCGAAGCCCATTGTGCCCAATCCTCCTGAATTGATCCAATGGCGCGGTTTAGCGAAAGGATAATGCAATGCGGCAAACATTTGATGTTGTCCGACATCGGAAGCAATATAGGCATCACCTTTCGTTAATTTATAAAGAGTTTCAATCACCTGTTGCGGTTTAATCACTTCACTATTCTTTTCATAATTCAAGCACTGTTTTTCTCGCCATTGTTCAATTTGTTGCCACCAATCAGATAACCATTGTTGTGCTTTCGCAATATCCTCTTCTGTCAACAAAGTTAAAAATTCATCTAATACCGTTTTTGCATCACCTACAATCGGAATATTGGCAATCACATTTTTTGAAATGGAAGTTGGATCAATATCAATATGAATCACTTGTGCATAAGGGCAATATTTTGCCAAATTATTGGTGGTGCGGTCATCAAAACGTACGCCGATACCAATAATTAAATCACTCTGATGCATGGCGTTATTGGCTTCATAGGTGCCGTGCATACCAAGCATACCAAGGAATTGTTTATCATCTCCCGGAAAACCGCCTAAGCCCATTAAAGAAGCAGTGACAGGAAGATTTAAATTGTGCGCAAATTGGGTCACTTCCTCAGCACAATTTGAGGTAATTACACCACCACCAATAAACAACACCGGACGTTTAGCAATTTGAATCGCTTTAAGTGCCTTCTTAATTTGTCCTTTATGTCCTTGTAAAGTCGGATTATAGGAACGCAAATGCACTTCTTCCGGATAACTATAATTATATTTTACTGCCGGATTAAGCACGTCTTTCGGCAAGTCGATGACAACTGGGCCCGGTCTGCCGGTTGACGCGATATAAAACGCTTTTTTCATAATATAAGGAATATCTTCCGCTTTTTTCACTAAAAAGCTATGTTTTACCACCGGACGAGAAATACCGACCATATCACACTCTTGGAATGCATCGCTTCCGATTAAATTTCCCATTACTTGGCCGGATAGCACAACTAATGGAACAGAATCCATATAAGCTGTAGCAATTCCAGTAATGGTATTGGTTGCACCGGGGCCGGATGTAATTAAAACACAACCGACTTTACCGGTGGAACGTGCATAACCGTCTGCCATATGAACGGCACCCTGTTCGTGGCGGACTAAAATGTGCTCAATACCGCCAAGTTGATGAATAGCATCATAAATATCAAGCACCGAACCGCCGGGATAACCAAATAAATATTCCACTCCCTGATCTCGTAATGATTGAACGACCATTTCCGCACCAGATAATTTTTTCATATCCTCTTCTCCATTTTCTTGTTCTATTGATGTTGTGAGTCTAGTTTTACTGCATATTTTTAACTTTGTCTATAGCAGCACATATCGCCAAATAAGAATAATTTCAGAATTTAATTCTGAATTAAAATCATTTTAAAGATAAAAATAAAATGATTTAACTAAAAGTCAAAAAAAATACGGCATAAAGCCGTATTTTATAAAATATAATTTTTATTTAATTTATTTTAAATTTTGCCGGCGAGATCTAAAAATGAAAAGTAAAACCGCCAACATAACCGCTGTAATCACAAAACCTAAAATCGCTGAATCGGTAAAACCTACACAGATATAACCAACGAACGACGCAATCGCCACCACTGCCGCATAAGGCAATTGTGTAGTTACGTGGTCAATATGGTTACAAGCCGCACCGGTAGAAGATAAGATTGTGGTGTCGGATACCGGCGAACAGTGATCACCGCACACTGCCCCTGCCATTACAGCTGACAAACAAGGTAACATTAGTGCCGGATCGGCATTTGCCGCCATTGCTGCTGCAATCGGTAACATAATACCGAAGGTTCCCCAGCTTGTTCCGGTTGAGAACGCCATAATAATGGCAAGTAGGAATAATAATGCCGGCAATAATTGTGTCATCATATTACCGCTGACAAGACTCGCTAAATATTTCCCAGTGTTGACATCGCCAACAATGGTATTAATTGTCCAAGCAAAGAAAAGAATAGTAATCGCGCCGGACATTGATTTAAAGCCAAGAAGAATCGCTTTAATATAGTCGGCAAAGCTGATGGTATTAAATACAAATAACGAAGCCACCGCAAATGAAATTAAACTGCCTACAACCAATGAAATACCGACGGTTGTATTTTCAAATGCACCTAAAACCGAAAAAGCTTGTCCGTTTTCTGCTAATGCCTGATATCCGGTATACATCATCATTGATACTGTACCGGCAATTAGCACTAAAATCGGCACAATTAAAGCACTAACTCGTCCCTTAACCACTTCTTCATCTTGTTGTTCACTATTTTGTGTCGCCTGTAAAGCTTGATTTTCGTGACGCGCCATTGAACCGATATCAAAAGAGAAATAAGCCACGAAAAAGACAGTGAGAATAGCAAATATGGCGTAATAGTTCATCGCACTCATTGCCACAAACGCTCCCATCGGCGAATATTCGGTGATCGAATGTGTTGCCAATAATCCGGCAACCAGCGTCATAATATAAGCTCCCCAACTTGAAATCGGCATCAATACACACATCGGTGCGGCGGTTGAATCCAAAATATAGGCCAATTTTGCACGAGAAACTTTAAATTTATCCGTTACCGGACGCGCAATTGCCCCCACTGCCAAACTATGGAAATAGTCATCAATAAAGGTAAAAAATACTAAACACGCTGTTAATAATTTTGCCCCGCGTCTATTTTTAATATGTTTTTGCGCCCAAGCCGCAAATGCCTGATTACTTCCGGAAACAGTTAATAATGAGGTCAATGCACCCAACATTAATAAGAAAATAATAATATTCACATTATTCTGATTAATGCCGTCTTCACCATAAACTAATGATAATACACTGTTTTTAATATAAATTGCGGCATTAAGCGGATTGGCATCCGTCAACATTAATGCCCCGACAACAATCCCGGTTGTTAAAGATAAAAGCACACGCCTTGTCAGCATTGCTAAAGTCAAAGCTAATAATGGCGGCACCACCGACCATATAGAAGAAGAAAAATCTGTAAGTTCCATAACGCTAACCTAATAAAAAGAAAAAGCGTCTAGCGAGTGTTCAAAAGGATTCACAAATAAGGAAGGATAAAAGATTAACCACCTTAACTCGTAGCGCTCCATAGTTAAACAAAAAAATAATACTATGACAGTATCGTCCCTTTTCGGTAACGATCCCAACCAATTAAGATGACGCTTAATTGATTTCGGCGGTTATTCCTTTCCCTTCTTCTCAAAGCTGTCGGCTCAAAGAAGCTACTTATAATAATCGCACCTCTACTTCAGGTGGCTAAAAGATACAACAAGTAACAAAAAAAGCAAGTTCTTTTAAATTATATTTATTATTTAATTATTCTTTTATTAAAATTTATATTTACCTTTCCCGTTATTTTCTATAAAATCACTTTATTCTTTTCTTATTACCGCTATTAACAAAGATCCATAGGAGATTATTAATGGAAGAGTTATTAAAAACATTAAATAATATTCGCTCATTACGCCTTGTAACTCGTGAATTACCTGTTGAACAACTAATGACAATGTTCAATAAATTTGAACAAGTTGTTGAAGAAAGAAAAGCCGAAGAAGAGTCTAAAAAACAGAGTATTGCTGCTCATCAAGAAAAAATTGAAAAATATAAAGAATTATTAAAATCAGAAGGCATCTCTCCAGAAGAATTATTGGAAGTAATCAGCTTACAGAAATTTAACCCTTCCCAGCATAAAAAACGTGCACCTCGTCCGGCAAAATACCAATATACAGATTTAGACGGTTCTAGAAAAACTTGGACCGGTCAAGGTAGAACACCAAAAGCAATGCAAATTCAGCTAGATAAAGGCGCAACTTTAGAAAGCTTTGAAATTAAGTAATATTTACTATCTATTTTTAAAGGTCTATTTTTCAGAAAATAGACCTTTCTTTTTTGGCTAAAATATATGGCAATGATAAGGAAAAATCATTGCTCGTAATAAACTGTTCTGCCCTATCATTTTTAAGATAAAAGCGATATTTAAGGCTTTTCCTAAAAGCAATAATCTCTTGCGAAAATACATTTTTCGATAATCAATTTTATCCTGATCATTGGCTTTATAATGCTATTTTTTGTTGATTTTTCGGCATAAAAAAAGCATTCCTGATTAAGAATGCTTTTTGTACTCTACTGAGAAAATGATTATTTATTATACAGAGCAAAATAACTTTTTGCGGCTTTCTGCCAACTGAAATCTTTGCTCATCGCAGTAGAACGGATTAAACTCCATTGACGCGGTTTTTGCCAAATAGATAACATTTGATCAACAGCATAAAGGAAACCTTGCACATCCGCAAATTGGAACACAAAACCGGTTGCCGTTTTCTGCTTTTGTGTTTCCGGCGTGGTATCTACTACAGTATCCGCTAAGCCGCCGGTTGCGCGCACCAATGGCAAAGTACCATATTTTAAGCCATATAATTGGGTTAAACCGCAAGGTTCAAAGCGGCTCGGCACTAAGATAACATCGCCACCTGCCACCATTTGATGAGAAAGCGCCTCGTTATAAGCAATTTTCACCCCAATTTGTTGAGGATATTTTGTGGCTAATTGGCGTAACGCCTCTTCAAAATGCGGCGCACCTGATCCCAACACTGCTAATTGCACACCTCGATTCACCAATTCTTCTGCAGCATTGATCACCAGATCTGCACCTTTTTGTTCGACTAATCGGGTAACCATTACTAATAGTGGTGCTGACTCGGTTTCAGTTAAACCGAATTCTGCCTGCAATGCCTGTTTATCTTTTTTCTTGCCGTGCATTTTGCCGTGTTTATAGGTCTTAGCGATATAGTTGTCAGTTGCCGGATTCCAAACCTGATCATCAACACCGTTCAAAATCCCGTGTAAACGGTTTTGAGCAGCTCGCGTTTGCAATAAACCGTCAAAACCGTATGCCATACTAGGATCGGTAATCTCTTTGGCATAAGTCGGGCTTACCGCAGTAATTTCATCAGCATAATACAACCCGGATTTAAGATAAGAAATTTGCCCGTAAAATTCTAAGCCGTCAACGTGGAAAAAGTGATACGGCAGCTGCAGTTCAGCCATATGACGAGCATCAAACAGACCGGCATAAGCCAAGTTATGGATAGTAAAAATTTTCTTTAACGGTAATTGCCAAGCGGTGGCATAAGCGGCTGCCAAACCGGCTTGCCAATCGTGCATATGCATTACGTCCGCTTCACCCCACCACTGATCTGCGCCGGCAGCTAAGGAAGCACCTACCCAGCCGAGTGTGGCAAAACGTAAATAATTATCGGCATAATCCTGATAATATTCATTATGATATGGATTGCCACCACGATCAAACAGATGCGGTGCATTAATTAGATAAATGCCAATTCCTTTATATTCGGCAAAACGAATTTCAATATGACCAGCAAAACTGAACAGATGTAATGAATGTTGATGTTGCGGAAGTTTTTCTGCTACTGCCGGATACATTGGTAGAACGACTCGAACATCCATACCTTCCGCTTGTTGTGCAAACGGTAATGCACCCATTACATCGGCTAAGCCGCCGGTTTTAATTAATGGATACAATTCAGAACAAATATGAAGTACTTTCATCAAAAACTCCTAAATGGTTAAAACCCCGCCGTTTCCAGCGGTAGAATGTTTTTCATTTGAGAGAGATAACCTCTTACAAATCAGGACAATTCATAGCGCAACGTGTTAGGTATTGGAAACGCTGAATTGAAACATTTAACCTTAATTTTATTGAGCAAAAATATCCGCTTTTTAGAGGATGCTATCAATAAAAAGCGGATGTTTATTAAGACAGGAATAACAGATTACTCTTCTTTATCTGTTTTAGTTGCGTCTATCGCAGTTTCATCATTAGCGAATAATTTTTCCAACATTGGTTCGGTAACCAATACAATATCACCTTTACTGCTGATTCTGAAACGTTGACGATCCAATTCAAGATCCACACCGATTTTCATTCCATCCGGAATACGGCAATTACGATCAATAATACAACGATGTAATACACAGTTTTTACCAATTTTCACTTGAGGCAAAACAACCGCATATTCAATTTTTGATCCCTCATCCACTCTCACGTGGTCAAACAGCACTGAATTACTGATTTCTGCATCAGTAATCACCCCACTACCACCGATAAGCGAGTTATCAATTGTCTGTTTATGTGGATGTTTATAGAAAAATTTTGTTGGTAAAGTCTGTTTTGGCACGGTACGAATCGGCCAGCTGCTGTCAAACATATCCAACTGCGGTTTTTCACTGACTAAATCGATATTTGCCGCCCAGTAACTTTCTAACGTACCGACATCACGCCAGTAAATTAAACCTTGCGTATTTCTACCTTTACTTGAGCGTTCAAACGGATGCGCATAAAGCAAGCCTTCTTTCACCATTGCCGGGATAATATCTTTACCGAAATCGTGAGATGTATTTTCGTAGCTGGCTTCACGCGCCAAAATATCATATAAATAGTCGGCATCGAAAACATAAATACCCATTGAGGCTAATGATGAATCCGGTTTATGCGGTAATGTTGGCGGATTTGCCGGTTTTTCCACAAATTGTTCTACTTTTAATTTTTCATTAACTGCCATCACACCGAATGCTTTCGCATCTTCTTTCGGCACTTCAATACAACCAACGGTTGCTTTACCGCCGAATTCGATATGATCTTCGATCATACGCATATAGTCCATTTTATAAATGTGGTCACCGGCAAGGATAAGTACATATTTAGGGCGATAATGCTCTTTCATAATAGGAACGTTTTGCCATACCGCATCCGCAGTACCACGATACCAAGTAGAATCATTTAATTGTTGACGCGCCGGCAACATATCCACGAAATGTCCACGCTCGCGCGGTAAGAACGACCAGCCGTGTTGTAAGTGACGTAATAATGAGTGCGCCTCATATTGCGTAATTACCCCAATTTTCAATAAACCTGAATTAAGACAATTGGATAAAGCAAAATCGATGATACGATGAGCACCTCCAAAATAGACGGCAGGTTTAGCACGACGATCGGTCATCTCGTGCAAACGAGATCCTCTTCCTCCTGCTAAAATAAGCACTAATGTATCGTTAGCAATACTTTCACGCGTTGGAATCGCGTTTTTTGTTGTAGTGGTTGCTGCTGCGTTCATAATATTCTCCTGTGGTTATCGCTTTTCAATAAGTGACTGCATTAAAATAACAACTCCCAGATGCGCCACAATCGCTTGAGATTGTTCGATCCTGAGACCCTCGCCAAACCGTTTCTGCCAAATTCCGGCTGGAAGCTGAAAAATTTGCTCACCACGATTAGCATTAAAAAGTAATAAATACTTCCCTTGTAATAATAACGTTAAGGCTCTTCCCTGTTGCCAATCCTGCGTCTGCATCGGTTTACCTTGCGGATTAAACCATTGTGCGTTGTCGCTACTCCACCAATTTTCATAAATACCGGCGGTTGCCATCTCTTTGCGTAAGGCAATGAGATCCGCCACATATTGTTGCAATTCTGTATCGGCATCTTGCCAATTTAACCACGTCAACTCATTATCCTGACAATAACAGTTATTATTGCCCTGTTGGCTATGACCAATTTCATCTCCTGCCAATAACATTGGCGTTCCTAATGCCAGTAACGCCGTTGCCAACAACGCTTTTTTACTGAATATGCGTTGTTGTCTAATTTCAATATTCTCGGTTTCTCCCTCTTCTCCGTGATTAAACGAAAAATTATGATTATCACCGTCACGATTCTCTTCACCGTTATCCCAGTTATGTTTTTCGTTATAACTGACTAAATCCTGTAAATTAAAACCGTCGTGTGCTGTAATAAAATTAATTGAACTGTAAGCAGAGCGATTTTGATGTTGAAAAGTATCGGCACTGCCGGCAAAACGTTGTGCCAATACACCTAATTGTTGGCTGTCATTTAACCAAAAACGGCGAATATCGCCACGGAAACGGTCATTCCATTCTGCAAAAAAGGCAGGGAATGAACCTAGCTGATAACCGCCGTCACCAACGTCCCAAGGTTCAGCAATCAATTTACAGTTTGCTAAAACCGGATCTTGTTGTAGTGCGGTAAAAAATGCGGATTTTGAACTGAATTGCGGCGTTCTGCCCAACACAGAAGCCAAATCGAAACGGAAGCCATCAATATGAAATTCATTGACCCAGTAACGCAAACAATCCATTACCCATTGCAACACTCGCGGTTCTGATAAATTCAAACTGTTACCGCAACCGGTCCAATTTTCATATTGCTGTTGGTGATGCCAATAATAAAGACAATTATCAATGCCTCGCTGACAAAGCGTTGGTCCGGAAATATCATTTTCCGCCGTATGGTTAAAAACTACATCCAAAATCACTTCAATCCCCATTCGGTGCAAGGCTCTTACTACAGATTTCAGTTCTAATGATACTGCTTTTATTGATGATAACTTTTGATCTGGGGCAAAATGTGCTAACACATTGTAGCCCCAATAGTTCTTTTTATGATTTCTCTGCAAATGAGGTTCATCCAAATGCAACGTTATCGGTAAAAGTTCTAACGCAGTAACACCTAAATTTTGCAAATATGCTAGATTTACTGGATCAGCCAAACCGGCAAATGTTCCTCTTAATGCTACAGGAACCGCCTCATTTAATTTGGAAAAACCTTTAACGTGCAATTCATAGATAATGGTTTCAGACCAAGGTGTTCGTGGTGCTTTATCGTCCAGCCAATCAAAATCATCTTCTGTAATCACACTTTTCGGCGCAAGCCAAGCGTTGTCGTCCGGATTATCCCAATGAAACGGTTGTAACTGTTCAAAGGTTGCTAATGCAGGCAAATCGTCTACCGCACGGCTGTAAGGATCGATCAATAAATTGGTGACATTGTAACAATAAGGGAATTCCGAGTTACCGTTCAAACGAAAACCGTATTTCTGCCCGACTTCAATATTAGCGACAAAGAGAGTGAAACAATCCTGTTGTCTGAACATTGAATAACGGGTTTCGTGGCTATGTTCATCAAACAGGCAAAGCCAAGCTTCACTAGCGTGAGGTGCAACCAACACAAAATTAAAGCCTTGTTTGCCGGCAAATTCGGCGCGATGACAGCCAATCGGATAACGATAACCGATAAACGTTTGCTTTTTCTTTATCTCAAATTCTCTGATTGAACCTGATTTCAGCCGTTTAAGATGATGAGCCATAACCACTTAATCCCTATGCTACATAATCATTATTTACTGGTTTTTCGTTTCACTGATCTTGCTTTTTTAGCCGGTTTTCTTTTGGAAGCCGTTTTGCTCACTTTGCTGTTATTCGTATCTGAAAGGCTTTCTTTTCCTTTGGGTGCTACGGTAACCGCTTGCTCTGCTTTTGTTGCTTCTGCCAGTTCCGCATCATCAGTTTCATCCTCCTCTGCATTTTCCAATACAAAATAGCTTGCACCTAGTGGCGGCACATCAATGCTGATTGAGTTAGCTTTACCGTGGCTTTCGATTTTTTCACTCCAAACGCCTTCACCGTTATTCACACCGCTACCTTTATAGGACACATCATCGGAATTCAGCACCTCACGATAAAATCCGGCTTTACGCACACCAAAACGGTAATTATGACGAACTTCAGGAGTAAAATTACACACGACAACTACGGTATCACCGTTTTTCGCATAACGAGCAAATACTAAAACCGATTGTTCCGCATCATCCACAACTAACCATTCAAAACCATTAGGATGTTGATCTTGCTGCCACAATGCCGGATGACGCTGATAAAGATGATTTAAATCTCGCACCCATTTTTGAACACCATTATGCCAACCATCGTATTCTTCATTGAGCAAGAACCAATCCAAACTTTCTTGATAATTCCATTCTCTGCCTTGAGCAAACTCATTCCCCATAAAGAGCAGTTTTTTACCCGGAAAGCCCCACATATAACCGTAATAAACACGTAAATTAGCAAATTGTTTCCAGCAATCACCCGGCATTTTGCTTAACAAAGAGCCTTTGCCGTGGACCACCTCATCATGCGATAATGGCAATACAAAATGTTCGCTGTATTGATACATCATTCCGAATGTCAATAAATTATGGTGATACTTACGATAAATCGGATCTAATTTCATATAACGCAACGTATCATTCATCCAGCCCATATTCCACTTAAATTGGAAACCTAAACCGCCGCTTTGGGTATCGTGACTAACACCCGGGAATGCGGTACTCTCTTCCGCAATCGCCAATACACCGCGCTGTTCATCCTGCAATAACGCATTGGTGCGCTGTAAGAAATTGATCGCTTCCAAATTTTCACGTCCGCCATATTGATTTGGAATCCACTCGCCATTTGCGCGGCTGTAATCTCGATAAATCATTGAGGCAACCGCATCAACCCGCAAACCGTCAAAGCCATAACGTTCCACCCAATACAAAGCATTACCGGTCAAATAGTTACGCACTTCATTACGTCCAAAGTTGTAAATCAAGGTATTCCAATCCTGATGATAACCTTCGCGCGGATCGGCGTGTTCATATAGTGCTGTGCCATCGAATTTGCGTAAGCCGTAATCATCTGTCGGGAAGTGACCAACCACCCAATCCAACAGCACATAAATACCGGCTTCGTGCGCTTTTTCGAGGAAATGACACAAGCCTTTCGCATCACCGAAACGACTGGTCGGCGCATATAATCCCAATGGCTGATAACCCCACGAACCGTCAAACGGAAATTCTGATAACGGTAATAATTCAATATGCGTGAAGCCCATCTCTTTGACATAAGCGATCAATTCATCCGCAATTTGCTCATAACTTAGCCAATAATTATTTTCTAAATTGCGCCGCCAAGAGCCCAAATGCACTTCATAAATACTGATCGGTGCATCAATCGCATTCGCTTTCGCTCGTTCTGCATTATACGGTTGTTTAGGTGGCAATTTTGTGACAACAGAAGCGGTTTCCGGACGTAATTGCGCAGCAAAAGCATAAGGGTCTGATTTCAAACGTAAATCACCGTTGGCATCCAAAATTTCAAATTTATACAAGCTGCCTTCATTCACTTCAGGAATAAAAATTTCCCAAATACCACTCTCTTGGTGGAAACGCATCACGTGACGACGACCATCCCATTGGTTAAAATCACCGACCACAGAAACTCGGCGAGCATTTGGCGCCCAAACACTGAAATTTACGCCCGCAACATAGCTGTTTTCTGTTAAATGTGCGCCCATCGCTTCATATGGACGATGATGTGTTCCCTCTTTTAACAGCCAATTATCCAGTTCAAACAGGCAAGATGGGAAACGATAAGGATCTTCCTGATAGATCGCTTCTGCACTGTTTTCATATTGAATTTTAAATACATAATGCAGATTGACCTCAGAATGTGGCAATAATGCTACAAAAAATCCACGTTCATCGACAGCTTTCATTGTGGCTAAACAATGATTTCTATCACGATTATAAATTTCTACCTGTTTTGCATTCGGCAATAAGGCACGAATAATCAGCCCTTGCTCTGTCATATGTAGGCCTAAGAAAGAGAACGGATCAGCGTGTACCGCATTAAATAACTGTTCGATTTGGTTATAATCAAGGGTAACCATACTATTTTTTCCTAATAAAATAAATTTGAGACTATCTTGATAACATTCTGCCGCCACCTCTGTCGGCAAGGTTTGTCTTGTAGCAATAATTTGACGTAAATTACGATGCAATTCTTGAATAATTTTCGGATCAAGTAATGAATTCGGCAAACGATAACGCCAATTCGGATACGCTTTTGCTACTCCCGGAATATTGAATGATGAAGTAACTCCTAATAAATTTTCTGGCTGCAAGGCAAATAATTGACTTTCACTTACTGCACCTAACTGATGTATCGCCAAGTTCAGTTCATTCGTCAAAGAAAAGTCCCGTGGGAATGTTGGCAATAATTTTGCCTGTTTTAATGTTTGGATAAAGCGTAATTTATCATCAGATCGTTGTTGCAGTGCTTTTTCATATTTATCCTGTTGCAACACGCCGAGCTGATACATCGTTTCAATGTCTGTTGATTGCCAAAAACCACTTAATGGAGGTAAATCGTGAGTACTGACTACCGCTAATGCATTTTTTTTATATTGTTCCGGCAATAAATAACCATCGTAGCCACGATTAAAATACATCACTGCATAAGAATAAACACCATAACGATCCAACCATTGACGCACTTCTGGTGGCACAATTCCCAAATCTTCGCCAACAATCAAACAATGACAACGATGGCTTTCAATTGCCAACACTGCCATCATTTCATCAATTGGATAATGAACATAAGCACCATTTGCTGCATTATTGCCCGAAGTAATCCACCATAAACGATACAGCGCCATTACATGATCAATACGCAAAATACCATAATTTAACATATTGGCTCGCCACAATTTAATCAACGGTTGATAGCCCAACGCACGTAATTGTTGCGGTTGTAACGGAGGCAATTGCCAGTTCTGTCCTGCTGGGCCGAGTTCATCCGGCGGTGCACCGACAGAAGCCTGCAAGCAGAATAATTGACGATCACACCAAGTGTCCGAACCGCCACGGGCTACACCAACAGCCAGATCACCATAAAGCCCCAATTTGACACCGGATTGCGCTACTGATTTCCGCACGGCTGAAAGCTGATCGTGCATTAGCCACTGTAGCCACATATAAAATTCAATCTGTGTTTTATGCTCTGCGGCGAACTGCTTCATTGTTTCACTGTTCGGATTTTGATAAGCTTTATCCCAAGCAAACCAACCTAAAAGTTGATCATCATCTTCCTCTTTTTGCTGTTGAGAAAACGCGCGATCCAACGTTTCAAAAAGACCGTGCAAATATAGCGGTTCGCCCTGTTGCGCAACAAACTGCGAAAATGCTTGACGACGTGCCGCAAACTGCCCTTCACGTTTAAATGCTTGATAGGCAACACGCAAAGCTGCCAATTTCAACTGCCAAACACCGGAATAATCCACCCACGCACAATCCTGTAATTGAGCTAATTGTTGTTGAACAGAATTATCATTAAACCACGTAATAAACGCGCTTGAAGTTGCTTCAGGCAAAAGATCTACTGCTAAATAAATCGGATTTAACCATCGACGAGATGACGGGCTATAAGGACTCGCCCATTCAGGATGCGCCGGAAACAGTGCATGCAACGGGTTAATCCCAATAAAATCAATGCCATCCTTTGCATACTCTACCGCAATTGCCTCTAAATCGGCTAAATCACCAATTCCCCAATTTCGCGATGAACGTAAACTATAAAGCTGAACATTTAAGCCACTGACTTTATTACCATTACTTAATAATGTTGGCTGATAAATTTTCGCTGGTGCAACCAATAAACAGTAGCGAGCATAATTTGTTATCAAATAGTAATAACCCATCGATAACGGCATAAACTTAATATATTCTCTGCTCTGAAAGTCCCAGCTATTTTCAATTTTTTCATTATTTTCATTTAAAAGCTGGTATGGTATTTCATCATCTGCAAAATTAAGCTTTTGCCAGTCCAAATATTCTACTGTTTCTGCATTTAACACAAAGATATTTTTAAACTGTCCTACACTATTTTGCTCAGGTTTCAACCACGAAATTAATTGAGATAAGACAGCATCATCAACATCAATTTTCTGTCCTTCCAACGTATAATAGAAAGGCGAAACACCAACAGCACGAGCTTGCTGTTCCAGTTGAGATCTTCTTGAAATGAGTCCATTAGAGGAACCAGAAGTCGATAATTCCACGAGATTCTCCACAAAATACAACAGTATCTCCACGACATACTTCATCATACTGCTACAAGCATCGTTCCTATCAAGCACAAGCAATCGTTTGCTCTGTAGTAAATATGATAAAACGAATAAGTATTTTATACTCTCTTTTTAGTATAAAACCTACTGCAATATGTCAAAGTTATGATCTCGCCCACAATATTTTTGATTTTTTGCTTATTTTTTATGAAAGGGGTTGAAAAGAAGTGAGAATATAAACTCACTTCTTTTCAAGGAATAATGAATGGAATTTCATCAGGAAAGGAGTTTTTTTATTGCCTGCTCTGCCGTCAACACCGTTGCAAATTCACCGTTTAAACTGGCAAGTGCGGTGTCGTGCATTAATTGAGCGGGGAAATTTTCTCCATTAATGCCTCTGCGATTGAAAGTGGCGGTTGCATCAGAAATAAGAAAGACTTCATAACCATAATTACCTGCCATTCTGGTCGTGGTTGACACGCAATGATCGGTAGTTAATCCAACAATCACAAGTTGTTTAATTTTCCGTTGATCTAATTGTTGTTTTAAATCTGTGCCGATAAATGCACTGTTTACCTGCTTTTGAATGATGGTTTCACCCTTTATCGGCGCAGTAATTGCCTTAAATTGATTTCCTGGATGATTAGGCGCTAAACAAGAAGTTGCAATTTGAGAACAGTGTTGTATATGAAAAATCGGGTAACCTCTCTCACGCCAAAGTATTAATAATTCCCTTGCTTTCTGTTCCGCATCCGGGTTATTTCTTTCATCTCCCCAATAATTCGGAATATCAAAGCCTTGTTGCAAGTCAATTAATAATAGTGCCGGTGCTATTTGCATAGAGGTTCTCCTAATCTGTTTTGATAAAACGCGTTTTAGTATAAGTGTTTCAACTTCAATACTATAGTGTTTTTATACAAAAAATAGACAACTCTGACTAGACTCTCCGCTATTTTCCATTAAAATACTAACTTTTATTTACTATAAAAGAAGAGAAATAAACTTGAAAAGTCTAAATCATCTTATTAATTCTTCCATTTTAATGGCATATTTAATTTGTTTAGGTTGGTCTATTGCTTATGTCTGTGGTTGGGCTAGAGCATATTATTATGGTTATTCTTGGGAGTTGGTAGAAGTTGGCACTTCAAATATTGCTCGAAGTTTGGGATATGTTGTCTTTTTTTCAATTATCATCACTATTTTCTACTCTTGTGGTATGTATGTTTTGCATTTAGTTAAAAAATATTGTCCACAGGATATTATACGATCAATAAGGTTATTTATTGTTCTAACAACCGTATTATCCCCAATTGCAGTTGTGTTGTTTCTCTTTATGAAAGAGATAGACTACACCCCAATTATTATTTATCTATTATTGTCTATCCCAACTTCTATCGTTTTTAATAAAACTGTTTCTACTTTTCGACTGCAAGATCTTATACAGATAATCAATAGGCAAAAAATAAATGCTATGCTTGTAATGTCAGCTGTCTATATTTATTTTATTCTTTCTGTCTTTTTGGTTGGATATGTTAGCCCAATTTTAATTTCAGAATATGCAACTATTTTATTTGAAGGACAACCTTATTATGTTCTATCTACCAATAATAATATTTTAATATTATCAAAATCTCTTGAAAGAGATAATAAGCAATTTTTTGTCTTTCCTTGCCAATTAAGCAATAATCGGCTTTGCTCCTTAAATATGGTGGATACCGCCCAAGCGGATATTTCCCTTGAAAATAGCTAAAAAAAAGACAGTTAAATCATCAAATCGATGCCGACATCAACTAACACTAAAATGGCGGCATCCCCACCCCACTCTTTTGTTGCCTGATGCAGGGCAATAACTTTTGGATGCTGTACCAACCAGCGCGGAATCTGGTTTTTTAGGGTATAACTGCCGTAACCGGTCATAATACAGGCGCAGGGTAAATGCTCTTTTTCACAAGCCAATATCAATGCTGCCAATTCCTGTTTTGCCTGTTCTTTGGTTAATCCGTGTAAATCTAGAAAAAGATCCGGAATAAAATCACCGCGGCGCAAGCGTTTTAAAATATAGCTATCTTCACCCTCTCGCAAATAGCGCATTGTTTGCGTATCCAGTAGCGGCTCATACTCATCAGAAAAATAAAATAGCGCATCCTCTTTTTCGCGAATATCTTTAATTTGTTGCTGCTGTTGTTGCATCTGTTTACGACGTGGCGCAAAAGTCACCGTATTCTGCTTTAATGGTTTGATGCCTTTCACAAACTCGCGAAACAACGTTTTGTCTTCACTATCCATAACGACCTCCTTTAGACAGGGCGGCTATTCTAACACACATACACTTTAGCGTGAAAATGTGGTATAAATGCACCATCTTTTTTCAAGCAATACAATGGCTTTTTATGACTGAACAACCTCTTTTTAATCAAGATATTATTGAAGAAATTCAACTTTATTCACCTTTATCCAGTTTGCATACCATTCAGGATTTTTTGCGTTGGACGTATAGTTATTTTAATGCTTCTGATATTTTTTATGGTCACGGTTTTGATAATGCGTGGGATGAAGCATTACAACTTGTGCTTTCTACGCTTCACTTGCCACTGGATGTGCCGGCGGAACTGTATCAATCACGTTTAACGGATATTGAAAAACAGAAATTATTGTCGCTTGTTATTGAACGCATCGAAAACAGAAAACCGGTGGCTTATCTCACTCACAGTGCTTGGTTTTGCGGTTTGCAATTTTATGTTGATGAGCGTGTGATTATTCCTCGTTCACCAATCGGTGAATTAATTCAGGACGGTTTTACCGGTGTATTGCGCAGTGAACCGAAACGTATATTAGATATGTGCACCGGCAGTGGTTGTATCGCTATCGCTTGTGCCGATAAATTCCCGAATGCGGAAATTGATGCAGTTGATATTTCATTGGATGCGTTGAATGTTACTGAAATAAACATCGCCAATCATCATCTTGAGCATCAAGTGTTCCCATTACAATCCGATTTATTCAATAATTTGCCGAAAGAGGGCTATGATCTGATTGTCAGCAATCCACCTTATGTTGATGCTGAAGATCTTGCCGATATGCCGGAAGAGTTTTCACACGAACCTGTATTAGCACTTGAAGCCGGCAATGATGGTTTAATTTTAGCGAAAAGGATTATTGCTGCCGCACCGGAATATTTAAATGATAACGGCGTGCTGGTTTGTGAGGTGGGCAACAGTATGGTGCATTTAATTGAGCAATTTCCAACCGTACCGTTTGAGTGGATTAAATTCAAACACGGTGGTGACGGCGTATTTATGCTGACGAAACAACAGCTACTCAACATCCAAGATCAATTCAAACAGTATCTCTGATCTCTTAATTTCAGTGGGGCATTTGCCCCACTTTTTCGATTAACGATAATCCACTTTTTCTGTGGTTGCTAAGTGAATGTAACTTTGTGCCGGTTGGGTTTCTGCAATGATATTGCCGGCGCGAATAGAATAACGCACCGGAACTTGACGGCGAACGGCATCGAATCCATTTTCTGCCGGTAAAATCACTAAATTTGCGCTGTTACCTTCACTGATGCCGTAATCCTGAATTGCTAATGTTTTGGCACTATTTTCCGTAATCAGTTTAATACCGTCATTGATTTGATCGTAACCCATTAACTGACAAACGTGTAATCCCATATGCAATACTTGCAGTGTGCTGGCAGTTCCTAATGGATACCAAGGATCAAAGACATCATCGTGCCCAAAACAGACATTAATATTGTTTTCTAACATCTCTTTGACACGTGTAATGCCGCGCCGTTTTGGATAGGTATCAAAGCGGCCTTGAAGATGAATATTCACCAATGGATTTGCAACAAAATTAATGCCTGATAATTTCAATAATCGGAATAGGCGAGAGGTATATGCGCCATTGTAGGAGTGCATCGCGGTAGTATGGCTTGCAGTTACTTGATCACCCATTTCATATTTTAGTGCTAATGCCGCCACAGTTTCGACAAAACGGGACTGCTCATCATCAATTTCATCGCAATGAATATCTATCTGTTTCCCATAACGTCTGGCGATTTCAAATGCAATATGCATAGATTCCACGCCATATTCACGTGTAAATTCAAAATGAGGAATACCGCCAACAACATCAGCACCCATTTCCATTGCCTGTTCTAACAGGTTTACCCCATTCGGATAAGATAAAATGCCTTCCTGAGGAAAGGCAACAATTTGCAAATCAACCCACGGAGCAACTTCTTGTTTGACTTCCAACATTGCTTTTAATGCGGTTAAAGTCGGATCGGAAACATCTACGTGGGTACGCACAAATTGTACGCCATTAGCAATTTGCCATTTTAGCGTTTTCCAAGCACGCTGTTTAACATCATCGTGGCTTAATAGCGATTTACGCTCTGCCCAACGCTCAATGCCTTCAAAAAGCGTTCCGGATCGATTCCAATTCGGCTGCCCTGCAGTTTGTGTTGCATCCAAATGAATATGTGGTTCAATAAACGGCGGATAAACAATGCCTTGTTCCGCATCTAATATTTTTTTATCGGTTTTAATTTCAACATCATTGGGTAAAATTTTCGCAATTTTGCCATTCTCGATTAATAGTTGCCACAACCCTTCTCTTTGCGCTAAATGCGTATTTTTAATTAACATTTCGGTTCTCCTTTATGCAAATTTCTTTCGTAATAACGGATTTAAAATTAAGTAGGCGATCGCACCACTAATCACAGCATTGACCGGAATAATGCCCGGCAAAAATTTACCGCAAGCAACGCCAATACCAACGGAAACAACGGCTGCCCAGTTGATATTGACAAAATGTGCCTGATCAAAATTTTGGTAAGCGTGGCGACGTGTCAAATAATCAGCAATAATGATACCGCCAATCGGAGGGATAGCTGCGGAAAGGAAGGTTAACCAACCAACAAAATTGTTATATAACCACAATGCACATAATGTACCGACAATACCGTTTATCACTGACAAAATGCGACTGCTGACGCCGGTAATATTAGCAAAGCCTAACCCTGAAGCATAAAGTGCATTATCATTGGTTGTCCAAATATTCAAGCCAAGCACGATAATGGCAGGTAATAATAAGCCTTGTGCTACCATAACGTCAGAAATATCCGCCATTCCTTTTACTGCAGCACCGGCAGCACCGAAAATAAACATTAATGAATTACCTAAGAAAAATGCGATCATCGTAACGAAAACAGTATATTTGGCGTGCTTACCGAAACGTACAAAATCAGCAGTTAATGTCCCGGCACTGATGAATGAACCGACAACAAGTGTGATGGCAACAGAAAGCGATAATGGTTCTTTTGGCATTAATGCTCTTAAAGTATCCAACCCGCCAACATCATTAATTGCCAAGTAAACGGAGTAACCACCTAACAGTGCGATTGACGGCACGGCGATCACAGAAAGTGCGGTTAAGGCAGAAATTCCGAAAAATACGGTAACAGTCATTAATGCTCCGGAAGCCAAAATCAAAATATTGACATCGATACCGGTAAATTTATTAACCGGTATTGCGAACATTGCCACACCGACACCAAACCACCCCACTTGTGTGCCGCCTAATAAAGCTGAAGGTAGCCAAGAACCTTTTATCCCAAAAGAGTAACGAGCAAGAATGTGCGTGGTTAATCCGGTTTTTGCCCCAATGTATCCTAAAAAGGAGGTATAAACTCCAAGCATTAAATTACCGATCAATACAGCAAGAAAAAAATCATCATAAGTCAACGATGTTCCCAATGTACCGCCTGTCCACATACTGGCGGAGAAAAAAGTAAGCCCCAACATTACAAATGTTAGGGCTATTATGCCTTTTCGCTCTGAAACGGGTACAGGTTTTAAGCTAAAATTATCAGCCGACATAGTTACTCCTAAATAAAAAAGAAAACCAAAACAAGCAAACGAAAACGTTTGCGTTGGTTATTATAAGAGTTACTCGATCAGAATCAATGCAATTTATTTATTCAAAAAACAATGGCGGAATTTTAATTCCGCCATACCGCTAAAACTTATCTTTTGCTTCACGTAATGCAATAAATTCTTCGACATTTTTACAACGTAAAAAAGGATTTAACGCTTTTTCTAAAGCTAATGTTGTCGGTAGTGTCGGCTTTTGTTCTCTGCGTAATTTCTCTATCTGTTGTGCATAATCTTGAAGAGCATCGCTATGTTCTACCGTTTGCGCGAAGCGTAAATTACTCAACGTGTATTCGTGGGCGGCACAAATTATCGTATCATCCGGCAGCTGTTTAATTTTCTGTAAGGAAGCAAACATTTGCTGATAATCCCCTGTAAAAACCCTGCCACAACCCAAAGAAAATAAGGTATCACCACAAAAGAGATGATTATCCACCAGATAACTTAAATGACCTGCTGTATGTCCTCCGGTTTCCAAAATACGAATGGAATAATAAGGCGTATGTTGCATACCGGCACTGACGATATGCGTGGCTAAATGACCGACTTCCGCCGGCGCATAAATCGGGACAAACGGATAATATTTGCGCAACTCTGCCACACCGCCGATATGATCACTATGATTATGGGTAATCAAAATGGCTTCGATTTTAAGTTGATGTTGCTGCAAAAAATCCTCAACCACCTCCGCTTCCGACGGATCAACAATTAATGCGTGCTGATTATCTCTGCTGTAACACCAAATATAGTTATCACTCAATGCCGGAATTGCCTTTAATAACATCCTCTGACTCCTTTTCCTTAAAAATCTGTTTGATTTGTTGTGCCAAGCCGCTGTAACGCTGGGTTTGTGTTCGCACTGCCGCTTTCCAAATCGCTTCCCGACTAAATACCGTAAACGTCTGTTTTGCTCGGGTAATGGCGGTATAGATAAGCTCTTTGCTCAACAGTGGATTATACTCCGCCGGCAATACCAGCACGGTGCGGGTAAATTCAGAACCTTGCGATTTATGCACAGTCATCACATAAGCCGGTTCAACACTCGGCACACGGCTTGATAACACTTCACGAAAACCTTGTTCCGCCTCAAACCAAACTTTTAAATCACCGTTTTTATCAGGTAATACTAAACCTATATCACCATTAAACAAGCGGCTGTTGTTATCATTTTGCAAAATAATCACCGGCTTGCCGAGATACCATTCGTGTACGTGTTGAAAACGGATATATTTCTTACGCCGTAACTGTTCTGCAATACGTTGATTTAACTGCTCTACACCGAATTGTCCGTTACGCAATGCGCTTAACAAACGCGCTTGTTTAAATAACATAAACGCTTTTGCAATCGCCGCCGGCTGCCAATTTTTTTCACTTTGTACAAATTTAAAATAATCGGAATAAAGTTCAACCGCAAAATCCACTACCTGTTGATTGTTTGCTTCACCTGGTCGAAATAACGGCAACACACGAATATCGTCATATTCAGCAAAAAGTTGCCAGCTCTCTTCAGCTTGACGTTGATTAACCGCTTTTGCCAACTGCCCAATTCCGGTATTTTGATTAAAACGATAGCTGTGTTGCAGATGACAAAGGCTATCACGAATAAAGTTCAGTTCATTACTAAAAGCAACCTGCTGTTCACAAACTGTTGCTAAAAAAGTCGCTTGCTGCCGGCTGTAATCAAACGATAAAAATTGCCCCAATTCCGCCATAATTGCACCACTTTCCACCGAAGCCAACTGATCTTTATCACCTAAAAAGATCAATTTCGTACTCGGTTTTATGCCACGCAACAGTGTTGCCATCAACGCTAAATTAATCATTGAGGCTTCATCAATCACCAACACATCAATATTGAGCGGCTGTTGCTGATGATAACGTGGTTGGCTGTTGGGACGCATCCCCAATAAACGGTGAATGGTCGCGGCTTCCTGTGGCAACGTTGATGATAAATCAAGCGGCAAATGAATGTTTTGAATGGCTTGATGCAATGATTCCGTCAACCGTGTCGCTGCTTTTCCGGTCGGTGCGGCTAATCGAATATTGAGCCAAGGTTGCTTACGTATCTGTTGCAACCATTGCAAGCCAAGCAATAATTTAGCAACCGTTGTCGTTTTCCCTGTACCCGGCCCACCGGAAATAAAGCTGATTGTCGATGAAAATGCTGTCGCTACCGCAATTTTCTGCCAATCCGGTAAGTGCTGAGAATGTGGGAATAATGCTTGCAAAATTTGCTTCAAATCCGTCAGTTCATTCTGCTGATAATGAATTGAATGACTTTCGCTTAGGCGCGCCGCAATATAATGTTCATCTTGCCAAATCCGATGAAAATAGAGCGCATCAATTTCACCTATTTTTTTGCACACAATCGGTGTATTTTGTTGATCATCCATCGAAAATGCCGGATGTTGTACTAAATTTGCCAATAATGCTTTCACATCATAAGGCGCAAGCAGATCCTCAATTTGTTGCAATAATGCCTGCTGTTCCGGCTGATATTTCAACTCGAACGGATTTTCTAATACGTTTTTTGTCAAAAACAGGCAGCTATGCCCTTGCTGATTGGCAAAACTCAATAATGCGGCAAACAATGCTGCCAGATCGTTAATCGCTTCTGTTTGCAACTGCCCTTGCCGTGCGATGTAATCGGCAAAATAGTAATCAATATTTTCAATCAATTTTTGATCGCGTAATTGTTGTAATAATGCCAACATCATTCACCCCATAATTGATCCAATTTTTCAATCAATTCAACGGACGGCTTTGTAAAATAAACCCCTGTTTGCGCATTATTCTGCACTGCCATTCCGCGTAAAAACAGATAAAACACGCCACCGAAATCGGTTTCATAGCGATAATTCGGATCACGCCACTTCAGATAACGATGCAATGCCAAACTGTAGATCAGATATTGCAAATCGTAACGTTGCGATGAGATCGCTTTTGCCAATTTCTCCGGCTGATAATATTCGATACCATCTCCTAAAAAATTACTTTTATAATCAATTAGATAATATTTTCCATTCTGTCTGACAACCAGATCAACAAACCCTCGAATAACACCTTGAATCTCTTCAATCTGCACCGGATGTTGTTGATCATACAAAGGATGGTATTGTCTTAATATTTGGTTGAACTGTTGTTGATTAAATAAATTACCCAATTTGAGATAGAACTGCATTTCCGTTAATTTATCTGCCGAAGCAACATTTGCCAAACAGCCCATTTCCGGCAATGGCTGTTGCAAAATATTGCTAAACCAAATACGCAATGGCTCAAGCCACTGTTCATCCAAACCGAGATATTGACATAAGGTTTGTAACGATGGCGTTTTTAGCGGTTGTGTAAAATCCAATTTTTCTAAAAAAGCGTGCAACACCGAACCGACACCTGCCCCTTTCGGCAGATCAAACGGAGTAAAATGTGGCGGATAAATAGAAAGCGGCATTACCGAAAGCGCTGTTTCTTCGTCATCTATTTCAATCGCATTATCGCTATAATCCTGCGCATTATCGCTTAAATGTTCACCATACAATGCTTGCAATTTCGCCTGCAAAGCAGAAAAACTGGTTACTCGCCAATTTTTTTCAATGTTTTGATGAAATTGCTGTGCCGATAACTTACTTGGTGTTGCTGACTGCATTGGGCAGTTGATCTCATCCGCTTCTGTTATCACTTGTATTTCATAATTATCTGCCAATGTTTTTGTTAATAATGTGGTATAACTCACCTCTTTTTGCTCAGCGGCGTGCTGTTGTCCGCCCAATAGCAGATAATCCAGCGCAGTTAACTTTTTGCTATCCCATTTTCTCGATTTATTATTGATCGCATTAAAGGTTGCCGGCACGCCCACAATTAATTGATATTTCGCCCGTGTCAACGCCACATAAAGCAGACGCATCTCTTCCGCTTTCGCTTCCTGCTCCACCTTTTCCGTCTGCTGATGATGCAAATCCCAAACTAATTGTTTCTGTTCATCGTGATAAAAACCGAAAGTCTCTTTGCGGTTTGACGCTGAATTGAGAATAAACGGCAAACAAACAAGCGGATATTCCAAGCCTTTTGATTTATGAATCGTAATAATGCTGACAACATTTTGCTCTCGCTCCAAACGCAAGCGGTTCTCTTCGTTATCACTGTTGCCGCTTAACTGTAATTCAAACCAGTTAAGCAACGCCTCTTCGTTCTGTTGTTGGTTCATCGCTTGTTGCAATAATTCGCTTAAATGCAATAAATCAACCAAATAACGCTCACTGAAATCAAATTGTTGCAACCGTAACGGAATCTGTTCCGCTTGGAAAAGTTGGTACAGCATTGGTAACACGCCTTGTGTCTGCCACACCGTTTGATAATGCAGCAAACGCTCAATCAACGCTGCCCACTCTGTTTCATTCTGTTTTAACTGATAAATTTGATCCGCTGTCAGCCCCCATAAGGTACAACCTACAGCTGCCAACACTGCCCTTTCGTTAAACGGTGTTAAACAGGCACGTAAAATACGATAAAGATCTTTTGCCGCCACACTGGTAAATACATTGGAACGTTCCGATAAATAAACCGAAGCAATGCCTTTTTGTGTCAAAGCGCGTCTGATAATGTCGCTCTCTTTACCATTACGCACCAAAATCGCAATATCCTTTGCACTAACCGCTTGCTCCTCTTGTCCGTCAGCACAAAAATAAGCGTTGCCCTGTTGCGAAGCGGTCAATAGCTGCTGCAAATGTGAAGCAAACGCCTGTGCCATTATCTCCATTGTCACACTTTTGTTTTCATCCTGTGCTAATTGCAACAGTTGCCACGCTTTTTGCGCCTGCCCCTGAATATAAAAAGCACTCGTTTGCTGCGCCGCTTCAACAGGAATAAATTCAATTTCATCCAAATAAAACGGATTTTTTGCGTTTAAAAACAAATTGTTAATGCTTTCAATCAATTTGGCACTTGAGCGATAATTACGTTGTAACGTATAAATATGTTCAATCGCTTGGTGCTGTTCACTGCTGTCTTTGATCGATAAGTAGGTGAAAATATCCGCACCACGGAAGCGATAAATCGCCTGTTTAGGATCGCCGATTACGGTAAATCCGGTGGTGGTTTCATTTGTTGCGGCTTGTAGATAAATTTTTGAAAAAATAGCTAACTGCACCGGGTCGGTATCCTGAAACTCATCAATCATCGCAAACGGATATTGTTGACGAATCAAGGCGATTAATTGATGGGCTGACGGTTTTTGCAGAACATCGCGCAACATCCGCAGCAAATCATCAAATTGCTTTTCATTATGGCTATCTTGATAGTCAAAAATGCGTTGCCGTAATTCCGCCACATAAAGATAGTGCATTTTTTGGCAAAAATCATTTTGCAAAAACTGTTGCAAAAAATGTTCCATCTCAACCACAAAAGTCGGCAGTTCAACCTCTTTATTTTTCTTAAAATAGATCGGCAACAATTTTTCCGCTAGGGCAATTCTCTGTTCAATCGTTGTCGTTGCCGAGATCACCGCATCGAAATAATCGGTAAATTTTTTTGATTTTGAGCGTTGCTGGTTCAAATTGGCTTCATACTGTTTAAACCAATCGATAAATTCTGCTAAATATTGCTGCTCAAGCCGTTGAAACTGTTGCAGTTGCTGTTGATAATAATCCAATCCGGCACTGATATCAGTAAACGGCAACGCTTGCTTGACTTTAGGCAGCTCGCCTGTCAGCAGGCGTTCATTCTGTTTAAATAGTTTGTCCGGAGAAACAAAAACCTGACGCACAATTTGTGCCTGTTCTGCCGAAATGGAATAAAATTTATCTCGCCACAACTGATAATTGACCTGTCGTAACTGCTCCTGATTCTGTTCCGACAACTCAAATTTGAAGCCTAAACCTGAATCAAAAGCATATTGGCGCAAAATACGCTGGCAAAAGCCGTGAATAGTAAAAATCGCAGCTTTATCAATATATTCACAAGCAAAAGATAAACGTTGAATCGCAAGCGCTAAGTGATCTTCCAAATAAGGTAATAATGCCAACAGCTCATTATCCTTAATTTCACTTTTATCACGATTTTGCTGATAACTCTCCAATAACTTTAACCACGATTGGGTTCTTTCACGAATGCGTTGACGCAATTCCCGTGTCGCGTCCCGCGTGAAAGTGACCACCAAAATCTGCTCAATATCCAACGGCGTAGGAAAATTATTCTCGCCTGCCTGTAGCAATAAACGCAAATAGAGCGTCACCATCGTATACGTTTTGCCGGTGCCGGCAGAAGCCTCAATAATATTATTTTGTGCTAAAGGCAATGTAATCACATTCAGTGGCGTATTCATTCTGTTCAAATTTACTTTAGTAGAAATTAAAAGATCGGTTGGTTTAAATGACAAGGTTGCCGAGCAGCTGCTGCGACAACCTTAATAATATTAGAAAGTTAATACTTTATCCGCCCATAAAGTCCATTCAGCGACATCAGCTAATGTGCCTAATGACACCCCATCAATCAGCGGCTGTTTAGAGATTGCTCGCGCATTTGTGCAAGTGGTACACAATTTTACCTCTACCCCTAAACCGGTCAAAATGGCTAATACTTCCTGAACATTTGCGCCTTCTTTCGGATTTTGTCCTTTTAAACCGGACAATACGGCATCAGAAAAACAGAAAATTTTCATTTCTACATCTTGGTTGTGTTCTTCTTTTAATGCCAATGCAAAACGCAACGCATTGAAAGTTTTTTCACCGCCATAAGGTGAATCATTTAAAATATAAAGTAGTTTCTGCATAGTAAATCCTTAATTTAAAAAGATAATTTTAAGTAAAAATAACACCGCAATTAACCAGACCGGCATTGAAACCTCTTTTGCCTTTCCAGTAAAGAGCTTCATCACGCAGTAACTGATAAAGCCAAGTGAAATGCCTTCGGTAATTGAGTAGGTAAATGGCATCATCGCCGCTGTAATAAACGCCGGTGTTGCTTCGGTTAAATCATCCCAACGGACTTTGATTAAACTGGATGACATCAAAATACCGACATAAATCAATGCGCCGGCAGTCGCATATGGCGGCACAATAGACGCCAACGGCGAAATAAACATTACGATTAAGAACAAAATACCGACAACCACCGCAGTTAAACCGGTACGGCCGCCAACCGACACGCCGGCACTGCTTTCGATATAAGCGGTAACGGAAGAGGTTCCCAAATAGGCACCGGTTACAGAACTGATACTATCAACATAAAGTGCCTGTTTCATCTTCGGAAAAGTGCCTTGAGCATTGCTGATGCCGGCTTTATCGGTTACCCCCAACAAGGTGCCTGAAGAGTCAAACAAATTCACTAACATAAAAGAGAAAATAATGCCCAATAAATCGCCTTGTAATGCACCGCCGATATCTACCTGACCGACAACGGAAGTAATGCTTGGCGGCATAGAGAAAATACCGTGGAATTCAGTTTTACCCAAAAGCAATGAAAGCACAGTGGTTACAATAATTGAAACCAACACCGAGGCGTGAATATTCTTAGATGAGAGAATGACAATAATGAAAAAGCCTAAAATGCCAAGCAAAACAGTCGATGAATGAAGATCGCCCAAAGACATTAACGTCGCTTCATTCGGCACGATAATGCCGGCGTTATGGAAGCCCATTAAAGCAATGAATAAGCCGATTCCGGCAGTAATTCCGACACGTAAGCTGAGTGGAATCGAAGCGATGAGCCAATAACGGATTTGAAACAAGGTTAAAGTCAATAACCCGACTGCACCCCAAAAGATCGTTCCCATTCCGACCTGCCAAGATAAACCGATTTTGCTCACGACAACATAAGCAAAAAAGGCGTTTAACCCCATTGCCGGTGCTAAAGCAACCGGTAAATTGGCAAATAATCCCATAAAAATACTACCGAACGCCGCAATCAGACAAGTCGTAACAAACACGACTTGCGTATCCATCCCAGCCACACCGAGAATAGACGGATTAACGAACACAATATAGACCATTGTCAGAAAGGTGGTAATCCCAGCGATAATTTCAGTTTTAACATCTGTATTATGCTGTTCCAAATGGAAAAACTTCGCTAAAAAGCATTGATTTTGCATAAAAAAATACCTGTATGATAAACAAAAAAAGAAAGGAAAAGCGAGTAACAGGCTTTTCCTTTTAATTCTAGCAAAAAATGACTGACAGTTTTTGAGAAAAATTGAAATTTTTTACACGCCCTGTTCTTTTGCAATCAATAACACCTTTGAAAATAAACGGCGGAATAACAACGGGATAAATTGTGTTCCGTGTTTTTCCACTTCTCTTACAATCGCCAGTGCCAGATCCGGTTTGGAAGTATTTTGGATCGCACGCTGAATAATCTGTGATTTATTAAATTTATGATGTCGCGGCAGCCGAGCCAAACGCTTAAAAACATTATCAAAGCCATTATCGAAAAAATAATGCTCAATATCTTTTCGTGGCAACAGCGTTATTTTGTCCAAATAATGCTCATTTTCGCGCAATAACTCGGTCGCAATCGCCGCATATTTATGCCCGGCATCGTCACCGTCTGTCAGCATATGCCACTCAATCCCCATTAAATTGGCATATTTTATCAGCGGACGAATGCCGCATTGCGCAAATTCAACAATCCGTACACCCTCATTTTCAAGATTAAGATCCAAAATTCGTGCCAACTCATTTAAGATCCACACTTCAGTTTCGCCTTCAACAAAAATCCAAACACGCGAAAACAACGCCAAACAGCGATTATAGTGAATATGAAAAGTCAAGCGGCGAATATCCACTTTACCAAGATCGTGCCGATCCAGTTGATACGCCTGAATACGCTCAACGCCTCGCTCTAATCGACAAATAGAGTGCAAAGGAACGTGTGCCAATAATTCCACTGAATTGGTCGTCATTAAACGTTGCAATGGAATATAGTTGACTAACTCCCACATAATTGACATTAAGCGCGGATGCAAGCGTGATTCCGGATCTTCAAACAGAATGATCGGATTGCTCACTTGCGAAAACAGACTTTTGTCATCCGGCAAAAAATGTTTCACAAGATAGACAAAAAAATAACGTTTTAAGTTCTCATCGCCAACTCGCAACTGTTCCGCCAATTTTTTTGCCTTTTGCCATAAAATGCTGGTATCTCCAACCACTGCCAGCCGTTCATTTTCGGGAATAAAGTAATAACGCAACAAGGACATCACTGCCGCAAATTGATCCAAAATTTCCGGCGCTAATTTTTTGCTTACTTTTACCGCCTGTAATTGCAATGGATGTTGTTGCAAACGCGCATCGCGGAAACGGTAAATCGTATGCCGTTGAATTAAACGACAAACCAATTTTTGTTGTTGCGCCGCTTCCAGCGGCAAAATATTGCCCTGCCCATCAATAAAGGTGTAGCTCGTGCTAATTTCGCCATTTTCTTGTGCTTCGGCAAAAACGCGCAAATAAATTCGGTAATAACCGTCATCGTTCGATATCGCTACCGGATGCAAAAAATGGTGCATTTGTTGTTTTAACTCTTGCGGCTGTGATTCACTGAAGGTAAAGAGCAAATTGATGGAAGTGGCAGATTTCATTTCAGTCTGACTTGATCGAAAAAAATCTTCTGCTTGAAATTGATAGGGTTGAGCCTCTTTATTAAAAACCAAACTCAATAAATCCAACAGACTTGATTTCCCCCACGCATTCTCGCCAATCAACACCATATTGGAACGCAGCTGAAAAGAGAGCCGATGAATACCGCGAAAGCCGACAATTTCAATCTGTTTAAGATACATAACTGATCCTACATCCTGATAAATATGCAATGTATCTTAGCACATTCCATCGCCTTTTATTTGACATTCCCCATTAATCCCTGATAATTATCGACTTTTATTTAATATCAAGACTGAATTATCATTTTTATGTTAGAAAGTTTATCCATTGTATTAGTGCCTCTGTTCTTAGGCTATTTAATTAAAAGTCACAACGTCACATTTATTCATTGGGTGAATAAAGCCATTATGTGGCTGCTGTTTTTAATTCTGTTTGTGATGGGGTGCTCGTTAGGTCAATTAGATGATTTAGCGAGAACCTTGCCTAATATAGCGTTCAAAGCCGCCGTATTCAGCCTTGTTATCCACGGTTTAAATATTCTCTGTTTAATGCTATACGATAAACGCTATCCTGTATCAACTTTAAACTCACAAAAGCAAATGCCTTCCCGTTTGAAGATGATTTTAGACTCAGCAAAAATGTGCAGTATGGTCGTTTTCGGTTTTGTGGTCGGTTTTTTCGGCAAAGCCTATTTCACTGTGCCGCACGGTTCCAGCACCTATGTTCTCATCGTTTTGATTTTCTTGGTCGGCATTCAACTACGCAACAGTGGCATTAATTTGCGACAAGTGTTCTTTAATAAACACGGTATTGCGATTTCCATTTTACTGACACTGAGTTCTTTATGTGGCGGTATCTTATCGGCATTATTGTTACAACTGCCTATGTCACAAGGTTTGGCAGTCTCTTCCGGAATGGGCTGGTATTCATTATCAAGCGTTTTATTAAATGATACTTGGGGACCGATTTGGGGAAGTATCGCTTTCTTCAACGATTTATCACGAGAAATCGCAAGTCTGTTTTTGATTCCGTTATTTATGCACCATTTCCGCGCCACTGCTGTCGGGCTTGCCGGTGCAACTGCACTGGACTGCACTCTACCGATTATTCAACGTGCCGGCGGCATTGAAGCGGTACCGCTTGCCATCAGTTTCGGATTTATTATTAATCTTGTCGTCCCGGTGCTATTGGTCTTTTTTATTAGTATTCCGCTTTAATGCTGTTCATCATACTTTTTACACCAACAAAAAATCTGCCACTAACGGCAGATTTTTTCTAAATTTAAAGCAAGTTTACTCTCGTCCATCACCTAATAAATAGGCATATTTTTTAGTATTTTCGCTCGATTCCAACGCAATTTTCACTGCCATTGTCAGTGGCACTGAGAGTAACATTCCCACTGAACCGAGAAGCCAACCCCAAAAAATCAATGAGATAAAAACCACCAAAGTAGACAAGCCTAACGTTCTTCCCATCAAACGTGGCTCAATAATGTTGCCTATAATCATATTGATCACTAAAAAGGCGATTGCGACCAATAAGCCATCACTGTAACCGTTTAAAATCAATGCCTGCACCACAACCGGAATTGCCGCTAAAACGGAACCGATATTAGGAATATAGTTAAACAAAAAGGCAACCGTTCCCCAAAGCACCGCATACTGTATGTCCAATATTGCCAACGCCGCCCATACCAAGACTCCGGTTAGCAAACTGACAAAAGTCTTAATTGCCAAATAACTGATCACGCTGCTTAACACTCGTTGAATATTCTCCAGCTCTTTTCTCTCCTGCTTATTTTGGAAAAAAATTGTCAGTTTTTGTTTCATACTCGGTGCTTCAAACAGCATAAACACCACAATTAACAACAACACAAAACCATTGGTAATCACACCGGAAATGCCGGTTAAAAGACGGCGGATCAGTCCCATAATAATATTCGGATCAAGATGTTCCTCAACAATGGTTTTAGGTAAAAAACGATATAAATCAAAACGATCCATAATTGCTGCCAAACCGGCAATACGTTGTGCCAGCAGTTGTTTATAAGTCGGAATGGAAGCGGAAAATTCATTTACCGCAGTACCGACCAAACCGGCGAAAAACGTCAACGCAATCACGATTAAGCCTAACAAAGCAATAACCGCCAACCACAACGGCACTTTTAATTTGACTAAAAAATTGATTAACGGCGTACAGACAATGGCTAAGAAAAGTGCCAACAAAAACGGCACAATAATTTCAACGGCAGATTTAATTCCCGCTAAAATAATAACCAGACAAGCCAGTATAATAATGACATTTTTAACATTGCTCTTGGCAACATTGGTTTCCATAGAATTTCCTGTTCAATCTTAATTTCAAACTGGGCTATAATAGCAAAAAAGCAATGCTATAAGGAGGTATAATGCCAATTATTAATTCAGCCGTGATTACAATCCGCGATCTACGTTTACGCACATTTATTGGAATTAAAGAGGAAGAAATTAACAATAAACAGGATGTTGTGCTGCAAATTCAGCTCGGTTATAACTGCGAAAAAGCCAGTTTAAGCGACAATGTGGAAGATGCGTTGAATTATCGTACTATCACCAAAAAAGTGATTCATTATGTCGAAACGCATAAATTCTCCTTGTTGGAACGAATGGTGCGTGAAGTGTTGGAAATTATTGCTGAACCGTAAGCGGTAGAATGGGCGGAAGTGGAAATTGCAAAACCTTTTGCGTTGCGTTATGCCGATTCGGTGTCATTACGTTTGCGCTATGAACGGAATGCCTGATAGAACTAAAAAATTCTCTAATATTATTGATCTGCACCGCTAAAGTTGAACTTATTATCCAACACACAGAGGTGCAGATTTTTTTTCGATTAACTAACGCAAAATCAAAATCGGTTTTTCACTGAAACGTGCGACTTTGACCGTATTAGAGCTTAACCCCGGTTTGCCCGGTTTGGTTGCCATCATAATAATCAAATCGATCTCTTTTTGTTGTGCGATCGTGTTTATTTCTTCGTAAACGGTGCCGTGCGCTACGATATGCTGCACTTTACGATCCGCCGGGAAATTTTCTTGAGTAAAATCGTGCAAGCGTTTGTTGGCTTCTGCCAGCACATCTTTGTCAAAATTGCGAGGCAACAGCGAAGAAACAAAACTGTTTTCCAACGGCGGCACAATGCTGACAATCCGCAACACGGCATCAGGATTGCCTTCGGTCATCGCTAAGGCGGTTTTCACCGCCTTTTTTGCTCCCTCTAAATGACTCAAATCTACTGCGATTAAAATTTTATTAAATAACTGCATCTATTTTCCCTCCGCAAATTTACGACGACGCTGATTCCACGCTAACAAGGTTAAAATCAACAACGCCGGAATAAACATCCATTCTTTATTAAGTGCACCTTTCAACGGTAACGATACATCTAAAATCACCTGATCCCAATTAAGGTTAGCTTTCGCCGCCGGGGAGTCGATCTCAACGTTATCAATTAAGATTTTCTTAATTTGCTCACCGTTCACCTCAATTTGTTCATCTGTTGGCAATAAAGTTAAACCCATCTTCTGCACCCGTTCTTCACCGCTCTCTCCTGCCGGTACTTTTAATTCAGCAAAGAATTCTATCGGTTTACCGTAAGGATTTACGCCGGAAACTTTCAGTGTCAATGGCTCACCAATCGGTGCGTGTGCCACTTCCTCAATTAAATGTTCCGGTTGAATATGACGTTGGCTTGGTGATACATATTCCATAAAGAAGCCCGGTCTGAACAACATAAAGGCAATCAGCAACAGCACGATGGTTTCCCACCATTTATTTTTGGTCATAAACCAGCCCATTGTTGCCGCAGTAAACACCATCATTGCAATCGTTGCCACAAAGAAAATCAGCACGCCGTGGAAAAGGTCGACATTCAACAATAACAAATCAGTATTGAAAATAAACAGGAACGGCAACAATGCGGTACGCATACTGTAGAAGAACGCCACCATACCGGTTTTAATCGGATTACCGCCGGAAACTGCGGCTGCGGCAAATGATGCCAACCCGACCGGTGGAGTCACATCCGCCATAATCCCAAAGTAAAACACGAATAAGTGGATAGCGATCAATGGCACAATTAATCCATTTTGGCGACCGACTTCCAAAATAACGCCAGCCATTAAGGAAGAAACCACAATATAGTTGGCGGTGGTAGGTAATCCCATTCCAAGAATCAAGCTGAAACCGGCAACCAAAATCAACATCAATAGGATATTTCCCATTGATAACAGCTCGATAATGCCGGATAACTGCACACCGAAACCGGTTAATGCCACTACGCCAACGATAATACCGGCAGTTGCAGTAGCAATACCGATACCGATCATATTTCTTGCGCCGGTTTCCAAACCGTTAATTAATTCTTGCCAGCCCTGTTTGAAACTTTTTGCTAAATCGCCCTGTTTACGGAAATAAGCCAATAATGGACGCTGTGTTAATAAAATCACAGTTAACGCCATTGTGCCCCAGAAAGCGGATAAGCCCGGTGACAAACGTTCTACCATCAAACACCAAATTAAAATCACAACAGGTAACAAGAAATGCAACCCGGCATTAACAGTAGGTTTCGCCTTTGGTAACACCACCACTTCCTGATTCGGATCATCAACTTCAAGATCCGGGAAGGTAGAAACACGGTATAGCAACAACACATAGATAACCGCCAACAACAAGCAAACAATGGCAAAAGCAAAATCAGGCGTTACCACTTTTAACCAACCTAAGCCGAATTTCACGGCAAAATAGAGTAGGCAGATAATAATGAAAGTGGACAATGCTCTTAACACGGTAACCACCCACGGTTTTGCGACATCTTGACGTGGCAACCCTTGCAAATTCAATTTGCACGCTTCCAAATGCACGATATAAACCAATGCGATATAAGAGATTACCGCCGGTAAGAAAGCGTGTGTGATGAGCTCGTTATATGGCATATTGATATATTCGATCATCAAAAATGCGGCAGCACCCATTACCGGTGGCATAATCTGCCCATTTACCGAAGATGCTACTTCAACCGCACCGGCTTTCTCTGCCGAAAAGCCAACACGTTTCATCATTGGAATGGTAAATGTTCCGGTAGTTACCACATTGGCAATTGATGAACCGGAAATTAAGCCGGTTAACCCTGAAGCCACAACGGCGGCTTTCGCCGGACCACCACGTAAATGCCCTAAATAAGCAAAAGCGGTTTTAATAAAATAGTTACCTGCTCCGGCTTTATCCAATAATGCGCCGAATAGAACAAACAGGAACACATATTTCGTTGATACTCCGAGTGCTACACCGAATACACCTTCGGTAGTGACCCATTGTTGATTGATAATGTGCGATAGTGTTCCGGTTCTGTGGCTTACCAACCAACTGCTCGGGAAGAATTGACCGAAATAGTTATAAAGCAGAAATACAACGGCAATCACCACCAATGGCAAACCTAAACTGCGGCGTGTGCCTTCCAACAATAACAAGATACCGATAATTCCCACCACAATATCTTGTAGATTAGGTGCGCCGAAACGATTAACCAACTCATTGTAAAAAATGATCGGATAAAGGCATAACACTGCGCCCACAACGGCAAAAATCCAGTCAAGCACCGGAATATGCTGCTTCGGCGAACGTTTAAACGCCGGGTAAGATAAATAAGCTAAGAAAATAGCAAATGCTAAATGAATTGAACGTGCTTTGGTATCATCCACCACCACATTCAATCCCCAGCCTAAACTTTTAATGCCTTCCTGTAACCAATACGGCAACGGTGAAGCGTAATAAATTTGAAATAATGACCAAGCGATTGCCGTCCAGATAATCACATATTTAGAGATACCGTAAGGATTGCGACCACCGCTATCATTTGAGGCGACCATATCCTGTAGATCTTCAATATCTACAGTTTGCTTTTTTATTGTTGAGGTCATTCAATCTCTCCTAAAATCAAAACCCAAAACCGAAAAAAGGCAGGAAAACTTCCTGCCTTCAAAATCCAATAGTTGATGAGAGGCGCTTACATCCAACCGCGCTCTTTATAATATTTCACTGCACCTTCGTGTAACGGCGCGGATAATGCATTTTTGATCATATCCTGTTCTTTCAAGTTAGCGAATGCAGGATGTAAACGTTTGAAACGATCAAAATTATCAAACACCGCTTTCACAACATCATAAACCACTTCAGGTGACACATCGGTTGATGAAACCAAAGTTGCATAAACCCCGAAAGTATCGACCGGCTGATCGGAACCTTTATAAAGTCCGCCCGGAATAACCGCTTTCGCATAATATGGATTATCTGCAACCAATTTATCAATCGCAGGACCTGTTACCGGCACCAAATGTGCATCACAAGACGCAGCTGCTTCTTTTAATGCACCGTTCGGGTGGCCGACGTTATAAGTGATAGCATCTAAGTTATTGTCACACATTACCGAAGCCATTTCTGCCGGTTTTAACTCAGATGCCACTTTAAATACAGAATCATCCCAACCTTTTGCTTTAAGAATAACGTTCATTGTGGCACGCGTACCTGAACCCGGATCACCAACATTGACACGTTTACCTTTCAAATCATCAAAACTTTTGATACCTGAATCATCACGAGCCATTACAGTAAACGGTTCTGGATGAATTGAGAATACGGCTCTTAATTTTTCATTCTTCTTGCCTTCAAATGAACTTGTGCCGTTATAAGCGTGATATTGCCAGTCAGACTGCGCAATTCCCATATCCAATTGTTTATTGGCAATACCATTGAGGTTTGCAACAGAAGCACCGGTTGATGGTGCATTACATTTTAAACCGGTTTTTGCAGTATCACGGTTCACTAATTGACAAATAGATTGACCGACAACGTAATAAACACCGGTTTGCCCACCAGTACCGATAGTAACGAACTTATCTTCCGCCATCACGGATGCGGAAGTCATCATTAAACCGGTAACCATCCCTAATTTAAATAATTTTTTCATTGTTGTTCCTCTTTAGTAAAAAGGCGAGATATTATGTTTGCTCATTCAGGTCTTTGACCGAAGACCCATAAGATATACAAGACATCTCAACGATTTGCAATAATCAATATTAATTTTTTGTGAAAAATTGAAGAAATATCACAAAATTTTCACGATTTATTTGCTTATAAAGTGTTATTCCGTATCAAAAAGTTGTCTGATTTTTGCAAAAGATGGATCTAGCGGTGCACAAATACGCAATACTTGCTGTGTTGTAGGATGCAATAATTCCAAGCTTTCTGCGTGTAACATCAATCGATTTACAGAAAAATAGGCACTAAATGCTCGATTTTGATGCAAATCGCCATATTGCGTATCACCAATAATCGGATGAAAAATATGCTTTAAATGCCGACGCAACTGGTGCTTGCGTCCGGTTTGCGGCGTTAAACGCACCAGACTATAACGTGATGTGGCATAACGTCCAACCGCAACAGGAATTTCAAGCGGTGCCAAACCTTGATAATCAGTAACTGCTTCTTGTGGCGTTTTATCTTGCTGCGAAAATTTATCAGCAATTTTGTCCCATTTCGGTTTCAACGGATAATCTATTCTTTCCTGTCCTGTAAGATAGCCTCGTACAACGGCAAGATACTGTTTTTTCACCTGTTTTTGTTCAAACTGGCGACAAACCGCATTGGCGATTTCACTGTTTAACGCAAACAGCAGCACCCCGGAAGTCGGGCGATCTAAACGATGAATCGGGAATACATATTGCCCGATTTGATCGCGCAATTTCTGCATCACAAACTCCGTTTCGTGTTTATCTAGCCAGCTGCGATGTACCAACATTCCTGCTGGCTTATTAACCGCAATTAACGCTTGATCTTGATATAAAATTGGTAATGCTTGCTGATCAGACATTGGTCAACAACACCTCAATTTTTTGAATCGGCACTAGCAAATGAGGCAAATGCGGATGTTCTTTTAATGCCTCTTCCAGATAAGGCGAAATCGCAATGGCTGTCGGTAAAGGCGCTTCTGCTTCAATTAACGCTGACATCCGCGGAATAAAAATCCATTGTAACCATTCTGTCGCCTCCATCGTATCCAGCGCAAACGGCTGTTGACTTTCAAACGCTGAAGCTGGTGGTGGTTGTAGTTGCCACAATTGATGTTGCTGCATAATGTGTTGTAATTCAGATAAGTATTCCGCTAATAAATTTTCTTTTTTCATCACTGCTCTCTTTTTTTGATTACAATAGCGTTTTTTAAAACGCCATAGTATATCCATTTTGTTATTTTGTATAAGAGTGAATTTATGTTTTTAACCAAAATTAACCTTGTCGCGAAAAATCATACTGCCTACCACATCAACGAAAGCGTGATTCTCTGCAATCAACTGATTGATGCTTGGCGTTATAACGGACAAATTATTGGCCGCGAAATTCCGCTTACCTATTATTTTTCTGACGAAAACTTGCTCACCTTTGAAATTGATGCCAATTGTCCGGAGCAAGATTCGCTGCACGCTCGTCATAACAGTGAGTTTGTTACAATGGCGTTAGATAAATTAGCACAAGCCGGCATTTCCCCGGCAAATGAAGAATTACAGGCGATTGATCTCAATTCAGATGAAACCTGTACGCAGTTAACAGACGATGATCAATTGGTGCTTTACACCAATTATCTGAAAAGCAGTTCACCGATTTGTACGCTGCAACAATTATTGCCTGTTCCGCTTTATCATTTTTGTTACAATAACGCGCAACTCGGTATGAATTGTATTCGTTGGCAAGAGGATTGGCAGGCTTGCGATCAACTGCAAATGAACGGCAATATTCTGGTTAATGAGGCAACTTATCAAATCAGTGATTTTAACAGTCTGCTCTCGCGCCAAGGTTATGCTTTACGGCAACAATTGGAAAATCATATGCAACGCCCGGTTTATTACTATCTTTATCGTGTAGGTGAAAAGAATAAACAACAAGAATTGGCAAGACGTTGCCCTTGTTGTGGCAGAGAATGGTTGTTAACTGAGGCAATCAACATTTTCCAATTCAAATGCGATCATTGTCGCTTGGTCTCCAATTTATCTTGGAACATACAATAATAACAAAATCAAAGGATTACATATGATAGATTATCAGGACGAAAGTCTGACTCAACTGACTTTAGGGAAAAAAATAGCATACGCTACACATTACCAGCCAGCACTGCTGCAAGCTGTGCCACGTAAATTAAACCGTGAGCAGCTCGGTATTTTGTCACAGCAACCTTTTACGCAAGGTGCTGATATTTGGACACTTTATGAAATTTCGTGGCTGAATAAAAATGGCGTGCCGCAAGTGGCGATTGCTGATGTGGTATTGGATTGCAACAGCGAAAATTTGATTGAGTCAAAAAGTTTTAAACTCTATCTCAACAGCTTCAATCAGACACATTTTGCCGAAAAACAACAGGTTGAAACCACAATTCAGCAGGATTTACAGCAATGTGCCAACGGTAAAGTTAAAGTGACACTGCACGATTTGCAATATTACCAACAGCAACAGATTGCCCATTTTACGGGAATTTGTATCGATCAGCAGGATATTGTGATCGATAATTACCAATTTAATGCCGATTTATTGCAAAACTGCGTTGATGATCACAGCGAAAAAGTAGAACAAACGTTAGTCAGCCATTTGCTGAAATCCAACTGTTTAATCACACAACAGCCTGATTGGGGCAGCGTTCAAATTCACTATATTGGACGTGCGATTAATCAAGAAAAACTGCTACGCTATTTGATCTCTTTCCGCCAGCATAACGAGTTTCACGAACAGTGTGTGGAGCGTATTTTTTGCGATTTAATGCATTATGCCAAACCGGAAAAATTGACAGTGTATGCGCGTTATACTCGTCGTGGCGGTTTAGACATCAATCCGTTCCGCTCTAACTTTGAACACATTCCTGCCAATCTTCGTTTGGCTCGCCAATAACAATAATAAGGAGAAATATGAGCATTTATTACATTAACCCTCGTGGCAGTATGGATCAGCTCTCTCATTTGGAAGTTGCCCGGTTAAAACAAGGCGCTGAAGGCGATCTCTATCCACTTTATCGCAACTGCTCTTTAGCAGTATTAAACTCCGGTGCTATCACTGATGACAGCCGTGCGCTGCTAGGGAAATATCCTGATTTCGCCATCAACCTGCTGACTCGTGAACGCGGCATTGCGTTAGAATTGCTTAATCCGCCGGAAAGCGCATTCGTTGATGATAAAATTATTCGTAATATCCAATATCATCTGTTTGCGGTGTTACGCGATATTATCTTTGCACAAATCAATCAAGATCGCTTTCTCGGCAATCATTTAACCCAAGCCGATATTAGTGCACGTATTACCAATCAAGTGTTTTCTATCCTACGCAATGCCAAAGCGCTGCGTATCGGTGAAGATCCGAATCTGGTTGTGTGCTGGGGCGGACACTCCATTAATGAAAGCGAATACCAATATTGCCGTGCCGTTGGCTTGGAATTGGGCTATCGGGAATTAAATATTGTGACCGGTTGCGGCCCGGGTGTAATGGAAGCGCCGATGAAAGGTGCCGCTATCGGACACGCAAATCAACGTTTTAAAGACAGCCGTTTTATTGGTATTACCGAACCTTCAATTATCGCTTCCGAGCCGCCAAACCCGATTGTAAATGAGCTAATCATTATGCCGGATATTGAAAAACGTCTGGAAGCCTTTACTCGATTAGGACACACTTTTCTTATTTTTCCCGGCGGTCCGGGTACATTTGAAGAGTTTTTATTCTTGCTCGGTATTAAACTGCATCCTGACAATCGCAATCAAACGATCCCACTGATTTTAACCGGGCCATCTTCTTGCGCCGATTATTTTGCCACGATTGACCGTTTTGTCAGCAAAGTATTGGGTGAAGAGGCGCGTAAACAGTATGAAATTATCATTGATGATCCGGTTGCAGTCGCTCGCCACGCGAAACTGGCAATGGATAAAATTAAGCAACAACGTTTTGAAAAAGGAGATGCTTACAGCTTTAACTGGACACTAAAAATTGATCCTATTCTACAAGCACCGTTTGAACCGGATCACAAATCAATGGCAACGCTTAATCTTCATTTAGATCAGCCATTAATGAATTTAGTTTCTAATCTAAGACGGGCTTTTTCCGGTATTGTTGCCGGTAATATTAAGCCAAACACCAAAGATGAAATTGCGAAGTATGGTGTCTTTAAACTGCACGGCGATACGATGGTATTGGAAAATATGGAAAATCTGTTAAAAGATTTTATTGCTCAGCATCGTATGAAATTACCAAGTGCGGAAGCCTATGTGCCTTGCTATGAAATTGTAAAATAGAATAAAAAATCTGCACCTCTGTGTTGGATAATAAGTCCAACTTCTGAGGTGCAGATCATAATCTAGCCGTTTTTTTATTTGCAAAGTTCAGTTTGTAAACAAGTTAGACGATCAAGATTAGTAATAAAATGCCCTAATTGCTGCTGTTCTGGGCGATGAATATAGGGAATTTCGCCCAACAATGGTGCATCAATCACTTCGTGTAATAATTTGATGATTTCAGCATAATGACGCAAACAAGGGTTAATACGATTTGCCACCCAACCTAATAGCGGCACACCAGAAGTAATTATAGATTGTGCTGTTAATAATGCGTGATTGACGCAGCCCTCTTTAATACCAACCACCAACACCACCGGCATTTTGTGTTCTTTTACCCAACGATCAAATGTCATCTCTTTATTAATCGGAGTAAGCCAACCATAAGTGCCTTCAACCAATACTGATTGATAACGTGAAGTCAATTTGGCAAGATCTTTATCTATTTTTTTCACTTCAATATTATCAATTTCATCCAGTGCTGCTAATACCGGCAAACTGCACTCAGTAAAAGTATAGCTATTGATATCTTGATAGGTTACCGCCTCATTTGTGCTGTCCAATAATGTCTTAACATCTTTATTATCTTCTGTTTGTTGTTTAAGATCATCAATACGATTTTCAGTATAAATACTATCCTCTTCCCCACAGGCTATCGGTTTAAAACCGACAATATGCACCCCTTGGGCTTGCAGCGCTTGGATAATAGCACGGCTCACCACCGTTTTACCGACATTTGTATCCGTACCCGTTACAAAAAAACAACTCATTATTTATTCCTTTTATCAAAAAACCGCTGAAAATTATAATAAAGTTGTTTTTCCGAAAAATTGAGCTAACACAATATTTTGTAGATTTATTTTAAAAGCTAAAAATTTTTTGAGCTATTGCTATCAAATGGAGCAGAAAAAAGGCGAGGGTAATGCGTTGATAAAGTGCTAAAAAGAAAATCCCGGCAAGCCGGGATTTTCATCAGAATCAAGAAACAATAATGAAATTATTGTTCGATTGTTTGTTGGTGTTGACCACTTACAGAAACTTCAACACGACGGTCTGGTGCTAAGCAAGCGATTAATGCTTTACGACCTTTAACTGCGTCACAAGTGTTGCCAGTTACTGGGTTAGCTTCACCGTAACCAACTGCTTTGATCACATCTGGAGAGATTGATTTAGAAACTAAGTAGTTAGCTACTGTGTTAGCACGTTCTTGTGAAAGTTTTTGGTTATATTTGTCAGAACCGATACGGTCTGTGTAACCTGCAACTTCAACAGAAGATAATGAACCAACTTTAGAGATTTCTTGTTGTAAATTATCTAATGATTGTGCTGCTTCAGGTTTTAAGTTTGCTTTACCGAATGCGAACAATACATCAGAGCTTAATGCGAATTTTTTGTTAACAACTTCAACAACCGGCGCAGGTGCTGCTGATTGACCGAAACGGTAAGAAAGACCTAAAGATACAGAACCGATGCTTGGGCTGTAAGAATAGTCATCTGCGAATTGATCTACTTTACCTACTTTAGCAATCCATTGATATTCTAAACGTGCTGCCAATTCAGGAAGAATTGCATATTCAACACCGGCTGCAAATACAGGAGATACTTTTAATTTATGATCAGAACCTACTTTTTCACCGTTTACATGTGTTGTGTAATCAGAACGGATTAATGCTGCACCTAAACGACCGTAAACATCTAAACCGTCAACATAAGCTACCGGATAGCTTGCTTTTAAGCTAAGATTTAAACCGTGAGCAGTGTGACGAGAACGTTCAGTATCACCAGCGTGCATTTTTAATTGACCATAGAAGTCATAGCCGGCTTCAACAGCGAAGTTATCAGTGATTTGATAACCACCGAATACACCGTAAGTTACAGAGTTACGATGAACGCCATATTTATCATCTTGGTCAAAAGTACTATAAGCATCTTGACCATAGATATTATCAAATTGATTTACATCATTGTGGAATGATGCCCAACCAGCTTTCGCACCAGCGTAGAAAGTGTTTGCTTGAGGAGCTGCTTGTGCTACTGATACGAATGCTAATCCTGAAATTGCTAATGCGATTGCAGTCTTTTTCATTATAAAATCCTCTTGAATTTATTCATCTATATTTGGATTATTTGGATCGTCATTTACTTCCAATAACAGTAAATTCAATCCAGCCCCTAAATAAATGAGATCCAACTCATTTATTTGGTGCCGATTATTATCGCTATTGCAAAACATAAAATCAAACTTTTCTTTGATTTTTACATAAAAAAAATACAAATTAAGATTAATTAATCGCCAATCAATCATTATTTTTTGATTTTTTAAAAATTTTCTAGACGATCCGATGTCTAATTGCGGATAAACCTCTTCTTTATAAAATTTTGTGCTAGTATAGTTGTCTTTCAAATGCACCCACAACAATTATAGTACAAGGTTTTAATTATGGTTATCCCTTATTTACCAAGTCATCAGCAACTTGATCCTTTAGTAAAGCAATACTTAGAACAACTCCAATATCAAGGCTTTAGCGGCGATATCGCTTATCACTATGCTGATCGGCTCTCTCTGGCGACAGATAATAGCGTTTATCAACAACTCCCTCAAGCACTGCTCTTTCCGAAAGAGATTGCAGACATTGTCCGCCTGACCAAACTTGCACAACGCGATCAATTTAAAACCTTAAAATTCACACCGCGTGGCGGCGGCACCGGCACTAACGGACAATCATTAAACAGCACTATCATCGTTGATCTCTCTCGTCATATGAATCAAATTTTGGAACTCAATGTGAAAGAACGTTGGGTGCGTGTACAAGCAGGCGTAGTTAAGGATCAACTGAATCGTTTTTTAAAACCGCACGGGCTTTTCTTTTCTCCGGAACTTTCCACCAGTAATCGTGCCACACTGGGCGGAATGATTAATACTGATGCGTCAGGGCAAGGTTCATTGCAATACGGCAAAACGTCAGATCACGTGCTAAGTTTGCGTTCAGTGCTGATTAATGGGGATATTTTAGATACGGAAAGCATTGATTGCGATCAGTTTGAAGATAATATTGCTGCCGCAAATCTTTCTTCTACCGGCAAGCAAATTCACCAACAGGTTGCACAACTGTGTCGCCAATATCGTCCACAAATTCTTGCGGATTTGCCACAGCTTAACCGTTTTATTACCGGTTATGATTTAAAACACGTCTTTAATGATGACCTATCTCAATTTAATTTAAGCCGAATTTTGACCGGCTCAGAGGGCTCGCTTGCTTTTGTTTGTGAAGCCAAACTCAATTTACTGCCAATTCCTCAATATCGCACTTTGATCAATATTAAATATCGTTCCTTTGATGCAGCATTAAGGCACGCTCCGGCAATGGTTGCGGCAAAAGCGCTTTCGGTGGAAACGGTTGACTCAAAAGTCTTGAACTTAGCAAAACAGGATATTATTTGGCATTCCGTTTCTGAATTATTAAAAGAAGAAGACAATGCGCCGATCCTAGGCTTAAATATTGTCGAATATGCCGGCAACAATGAGCATTACCAGCAACAACAAGTACAACAATTATGTCAACGCTTGGATCAGGCTATCGCTACGCAACAAAATGATGTTATCGGCTATCAAGTTTGCAGTGATTTAGCTTCGATTGAAAAAATTTATGCGATGCGTAAAAAAGCGGTCGGCTTGTTAGGCAATGCCAAAGGGCGTGCCAAACCAATTCCATTTGTTGAAGATACTTGTGTACCACCGGAAAATCTTGCCGATTACATTACTGAATTCAGAGCCATTCTAGATAAGCATCATCTTGAATACGGTATGTTCGGTCACGTTGATGCCGGTGTTTTACACGTCCGGCCCGCACTTGATCTCTGCGACAGCGAACAGGTCAAATTATTTAAATCCATTTCAGACCAAGTTGCCGATCTTACTCAAAAATATGGCGGTTTAATTTGGGGGGAACACGGTAAAGGTGTACGTGGGGAATATAGTCGAAAATTCTTTGGTGAACAACTTTGGCAGGTGTTACAACAGGTAAAAACATTATTTGATCCAGACAACCGCTTGAATCCGGGCAAAATTTGTAAACCGTTAAATTCAGACACTAAAATGTTTGAGGTTCTCTCCCCAATGCGTGCCGACTATGATCGCCAAATTCCGGTTAAAGTTAAAGATCAATTCCGAAGTGCAGTGAATTGTAACGGTAACGGACTTTGTTTTAATTTTGATGTTGACAGCGTAATGTGCCCTTCAATGAAGATTAGCCGCAACCGAGTGTTCTCACCGAAAGGGCGTGCCGCATTAGTGCGTGAATGGTTGCGATTGTTGGCTCAAGCCGGGGTTTCCGCCGATCAACTCAATTTTGAGAAGAGTGAAATTAAATTAACTGATTTTATTGCGAAAATTCGTCATCGTTTCAGTAAAGAGCATCAAGATGATTTTTCTCACGAAGTCAAAGCGGCAATGGATACTTGTTTATCCTGCAAAGCTTGTGCCAGCCAATGTCCGATTAAAATTGATGTGCCGGAATTTAAAGCGAAATTTCTACATCTCTATCATCAACGTTATATGCGTCCGCTTAAAGATTATGTGGTAGCAAATGTTGAAACTATCGCACCATTAATGGCGAAAGCACCGACCTTTTTTAATGCTGTTACAGCGCATCCGTTCAGTCAACGTATCGCGCGTAAAATGATTGGAATGGTTGATTTGCCGCAGCTTTCTGTGCCGTCATTACAACAACAGTTGGTTGAAATCCATTACACCGATCACTCATTGGAGCAACTAGAACAGCTATCACAAAAACAACGTGAAAAAATGGTATTTATCGTTCAAGATCCGTTTACCTCTTTTTATGATGCCAAAGTAGTGGCGGATTTTGTACGTTTAAGCAAAAAATTAGGTTTTGAAGCGGTCGTCTTGCCGTTCCGCCCTAACGGTAAAGCCCAACACGTTAAAGGTTTTTTAACACGATTCAGTAAAACTGCACGTAAACAGTCGGAAATGCTTAATCGTGTGGCAAAATTAGGTGTGCCATTGGTCGGGGTTGATGCCGCTGTTGTACTTTCTTATCGTGATGAATATAAGCAAATCTTAGGGGAAAAACGCGGCAATTTTGCGGTGTTGACGTCTCAAGAATGGCTTTCACAAATTATTGATCAATTAGAAATTCATTCAGATGATCGCACCGAAAAACCAACGTGGTACCTTTTCCCACACTGTACTGAGAGCAGTTTATCGCCGAACAGTAGCAAACAGTGGCAGACAATTTTTGCTAAATTTGGTGAAAAACTGGAAATTGTACAAGTGGGTTGTTGCGGTATGGCAGGAACTTACGGGCACGAAACCGTTCACGAACAGACCTCCAAAGAGATTTATCAGCTATCGTGGGCGAAAAAAATTCAGAATAAAGCGTGGCAATATTGTCTGGTTCCGGGCTATTCTTGCCGCAGCCAAGTGAAACGTATTGAACATCAAATAACAAAACACCCATTACAAGGATTGTTGGAGATTTTAAATTAATGGCTATTTGGAGAAAATCCTTTTCATTGCACGATTTAAATCGGATTAATCAGAATACTGCTGTCAGTCAGCTTGGTATTGAGTTTACGGCTCAAGGCGATAATTGGTTGGAAGCCTCATTAACAGTGGATCAACGCCATTGTCAGCCGATGGGTTTACTGCACGGCGGTATTTCCGCCGTGTTAGCGGAAACAGTCGGTTCTTTAGCCGGATTTTGTGCCTGTGATGAAGATAAAGCCGTGGTTGGTGTTGAAATTAATGCCAGCCATTTAAAAGCAATGCGGATGGGCGAGCGTATTACTGCGCGCGCTGTACCATTACGCATTGGGCGAACATTGCAAGTTTGGCAAATTGATATTACCAATTCACAACAAACACTTTGTTGTCAAAGTCGTTTAACACTTTCTGTGATAAATCGTGACAAGAGGTAATATGCAAACAAATCAGCGCAAAACAGGCGTGTTGTTAGTCAATTTAGGTACGCCTGATGCCCCGACTGTACCGGCAGTAAAACGCTATTTACGCCAGTTTTTAACTGATCCTCGCGTTATTGACCTGCCTCGTTGGCAATGGCTGCCACTATTGAATCTCATCATTCTGCCAAAACGTGCACCTCGAGTTGCCAAACTTTATCAACAAATTTGGCAGACAGCAGGTTCACCGCTGTTGGCAATCAGCCGTCGCCAACAATCAGCCTTACAACAGCGCTTTCAGAACGAAAATCAAAATGTTGTAGTGGAATTGGCAATGACTTATGGCAATCCTTCCATCAATGCCGCATTGCAACGGCTCTATCAACAACAGGTGGAACATATTATTTTGTTGCCGCTCTATCCACAATACAGCAGCACCACAACGGCTTCGGTTTTAGATGCGTTTCATCAAGCACTGCAACAGCAGCGACACATTTTGCCGTTTGAGATAATTTTTTCTTATCACGATCATCCCAATTACATTGCTGCGCTAAGTCAGTCGATTCAACCTTATTTGCAACCTGATGTTCACTTATTGTTCTCATTTCACGGCATTCCACAGCGTTATCAGCAGTTAGGTGATTATTATGCCGAGCATTGCCAACAAACTGTCGATAAAGTGGTAGCTAATTTGGCTTTAAATGCAAATCAGTGGACGATGAGTTACCAATCACGTTTCGGCAAAGAACCCTGGTTACAACCCTATACCGATGAAACACTGACAAAATTGGCCCGGCAAGGTGTTGAAAAAATTGCGGTTATTTGTCCCGGTTTTGCTGTTGATTGCTTGGAAACATTAGAAGAAATTGCGGTGGAAAATCGCGATATTTTTCTAGCTGCCGGCGGTAAACAATATCAATATATTCCGGCATTAAATGACAGTGAACAGCAGATTGAGTTGCTCTATCAGCTGATCAAAGCAAAATTACAGTAATTTCCTACAAATTTTCGACAAAAAAAGAGTTGGCAAAAAACCAACTCTTTTTATCTTTTATGCAAATGAGTCAATTATTTTAAGCTGCCGACCATATCTTCCGGGCGTACCCACTCATCAAACTGCTCTGCGGTAAGGAAGCCGAGATTAATCGCTTCTTCACGCAATGTTGTACCGTTTTTATGTGCAGTTTTAGCAATTTTCGCGGCTTTTTCATAACCGATATGTGTATTTAACGCAGTCACCAACATCAATGAATTTTCTAACTGCATCTTAATACGTGGATAGTTTGGTTCAATACCTACCGCACAGTGCTCATCAAATGAAATACAAGCGTCTGCTAATAATTGCGCAGATTGCAAGAAATTAAACGCCATAACCGGTTTAAATACGTTTAATTGGAAATGACCTTGTGAAGCGGCAAAAGAAATAGTGGTGTCGTTACCCAATACTTGCGCACAAACCATTGTCATTGCTTCACATTGTGTCGGATTTACTTTACCCGGCATAATAGAAGAACCCGGTTCATTTTCCGGAATCAAGATTTCACCGATACCTGAACGTGGGCCGGAAGCCAATAGACGAATATCGTTAGCAATTTTGAAAAGTGACATTGCTAACTGTTTCAATGCGCCGTGAGTTTCAACAATCGCATCGTGGGTTGCCAATGCTTCAAATTTATTTTCTGCTGTCACAAAAGGTAAACCGGTGAATTTCGCAATATATTCCGCTACTTTAACATCATAACCTTTTGGTGTATTTAAGCCAGTACCAACCGCTGTACCACCTAATGCTAATTGGCTAAGGTGAGGCAATGTATTTTTTAATGCTTTTAAGCCGAAACTAAGTTGAGCCGCATAAGCAGAGAACTCTTGACCTAATGTTAATGGTGTCGCATCCATTAAGTGCGTACGACCGATTTTAACAACATTCGCAAATTTAGCTGATTTTTCAGCAAAGGTTTTTTGTAGACGTTCAACTGCCGGAATAGTGGTTTCAACAACTTTTTTGTAAGCTGCAATGTGCATTGCTGTTGGATAAGTATCATTAGAAGATTGTGATTTATTCACATCATCATTCGGGTGAATAATGCTCTTTTCACCTAATTTGCCACCGTTTAGCACGTGTGCACGATTAGCAACCACTTCGTTCACATTCATATTAGATTGTGTACCGGAACCGGTTTGCCAAATAACAAGTGGGAACTGATCATCTAATTTATTAGCAAGAATCTCATCGCACGCCTGAGCAATTAAATCTCTTTTTTCTAATGGCAATACACCTAAATCATAGTTGGCATATGCAGCCGCTTTTTTCAAATAACCGAAAGCTTCAATAATTTCGTGAGGCATTGAAGCAGCCGGTCCGATTTTGAAGTTGTTGCGTGAACGCTCGGTTTGTGCCGCCCAATATTTATCCGCCGGCACTTTTACTTCGCCCATCGTATCGTGTTCAATTCTAAATTCCATAATGTTTACCTCTAAATGATAAATAATAAATGTTAAAAAATTGGTCTAATTTTAACACCCAAGAGGTATAAATTGAATTTATCTATTAATCAAAATTTTCGTTTTATGACACAGATCATAAAATTTAATGCATCACCTACTCCAAATGAGTGTTTTTTCTACATTTATCAGTATGATAAAAACTATCTCAACAATAGACGTTTAGACTTTTTACTTTCTAGATGTTTAGACGGCTAAAATTTCTTGACAACCACTCTCTCGATCGCTAATTTATTCACACTCTTATAATAATAATTCGCTGTTTTAGGAATTGATATGTCGGCACAACAACTTACTTTATTCACTGATGCTCCCCTTGCGCTTACTTTAGGCGGATCACTACGGAATATTACAGTTTGTTATCAAACTTACGGTAAGTTAAACGCTCAAAAAAATAATGCGGTTTTGATCTGCCACGCCTTGACGGGTGATGCGGAACCCTATTTTGAAGATGAAAAACAGAAAGGCTGGTGGCAAGAATTTATTGGTTCCGGTCGTGCTTTAGATACTGACAAATATTTCTTTATTTGTTCCAACGTTTTAGGCGGCTGTAAAGGGACTACCGGCCCGATGAGCATCAATCCGGCGACGCATTTGCCCTATGGCGGTGATTTCCCACAAATTACAGTACAGGATATTGTGCAGTTACAAAAAGCATTGCTCGATCAACTGCAGATTACTCACTTGCACGCCGTGATTGGTGGTTCCTTTGGCGGAATGCAAGCCACACAATGGGCAATTAATTATCCCGACTTTATGGATTATGTGATCAATCTCTGTTCTTCCCTTTATATGAGTGCCGAAGCCATCGGTTTTAATCACGTAATGCGCCAAGCAATTATTCAAGATCCGAATTACAATCAGGGTCATTATTATCAGGGGAAACACCCTGATCAAGGTTTATCCACTGCAAGAATGTTGGGAATGCTCACCTATCGCACCCATACACAATTGACGAAAGCGTTCGGCAGAGCCATAAAACAGAAAAATGATCTGCTCGGCGATTATTTCCAAGTGGAATCCTATCTAAGTTATCAGGGGAAAAAATTTCTCGGACGTTTCGATGCTAATAGTTATATCCAATTAACACGCGCTTTGGATCTCTATGATCCCTCTATCGGTTATGAGAATATCTCCGCCGCATTATCGCGGATTAAAGCGCAATATACACTGATCGCCGTAACGACCGACCAACTCTTCAAGCTGTTTGATTTACAGAAAAGTCGGCAATTATTACAAAACGCCGGTGTTAATCTGCATTATGATGAAATTGGGTCTGATTTTGGACACGATGCTTTTTTGGTGGACTATGAATTTTTTGCACCAAGAATTCGTCGCGGATTAGGAGAAATCGTGGAATAACACGATCTTCCCCTAAATTCGGCAAATGCTATCTCTTTGTTACTCTTCCAAGACCACTTTAGCAATATAGCCCAACTGACGATATTGTTGAGCATAATCAATACCATAACCAACAACAAATTCATCAGGAATACTAAAGCCAATCCAATCGACAGGCACTTCCACTTCACGGCGTGACGGTTTATCCAACAAGGTGCAAATATGCAATGATTTAGGTTCTCTTAAGGATAAAATCTGTCTTACTTTATCTAAGGTATAACCGGTATCAATGATATCTTCGACAATCAAAACATCTTTTCCTCTAATTTCCCCTTCCAAATCTTTCACGATTTTGACATCGTGATTAGTGGTCATACCACTGCCATAACTGGATGCGACCATAAAATCCACTTCTAACGGTACATCAATTGTGCGAACAAGGTCCGCCATAAACATAAATGAACCCCGTAACAAACCTACTACATAAATGCCTTGACTCCTATTATGCTGATAATAACGGCTTATTTCTTTGCCGAGTTCTTCTATTCTTGATGTCACATTTTGCTTTGTAATTAATGTTTCTAAGTGGTGTTTTTTCATTCGACTATAACTCCCTAGTAGATACTTTTGTGGTGATAATATACTCAATTTACAAAAATTAAAAAATCTTCCTAGAAAATTTTCCAATTTATGTAGCATACATATTGCATAAATACGATTATTACAATAATATTACTCGCGCTTATTAATAACCTTACACACTGAAATAAAAGTGATGAAACACTTAATCATCTATACACATCCTAACGAAAACAGCTTCAATCACGCTATTTTAGAGGAAGTGATCCAAACTTCCAAAGAAATGGGAATGGATGTTGTTGTTCGCGATCTCTATCAACTTAAATTTAATCCTATTCTAACATGGAACGAGTTTGAACAGATTAATAAAGGAAATATTCCTGTTGATATAAAATTGGAACAACAATTTATTGATGAAGCGGATCTTATTACCCTCATTTATCCACTTTGGTGGATGGGCTTCCCGGCTATGTTAAAAGGGTATCTTGATCGTGTTTTTAGTCACGGATTTGCATATAAAACAGATGACAACGGCAGTGAAGGGTTATTAAATGATAAAAAAATGTTACAATTTGTAACATTTGGGAATAACATATACGAATATCAGCAAAAGGGATTTATGCAGGCATTTGATCACACACTGGTGAACGGTCTTTTCAATTATTGTGGTATTACGGATATTCATTCTCATTTTTTCGGCGACATTCATATTATTGATGATAAATCGCGCAAACAAATTTTAACAGACGTGAAACAGGTGTTACAAAAATACAAATAGCTGTATGTTTTGCCATAACATTTTGCCAGCTCTGTTATAAATACCTATTTCGAGGTGTTTCTATTGTTTTATATGATTTATTATCATTGATTGCAAATTATTTGGCAGCCGTAAGTAAAGTAAACTTGATCAAAATATAGTTTGACAAGTTATTATTGCAAGGTTTATTGTTTTACTCTATATTATTGCCCGAGGTAACTTATAATGAATAAATTGTTATCTGATACTGATAGTGTATTAAAAATGTACGCAGAAGATTTTCCTAATATGCCATTAGAACAAGTCGTTCTTGTACGTTTATTATTCAATGTGAATAGTAATTATCTTGAACATCGCAACCATTTCCTTAAAGAGGTGGGACTAAATCATACGCTTTTTGAAGCATTGATCGTAACTTATTTGCAACCTAACCACGAAATTCAACCTTCACACCTTAGTGAAATCTTGGGTTCATCACGCACTAATGCGACCCGCATTTCCGATGAGCTTGTCGATAAAGGGTTAATTGATCGTATTAGCGTGCCGGAAGATAGGCGCTGTTTCAGTTTGCGCATTAACGAGAAAGGCTTGAAATTCTTACAAGATATTTTACCTCACCAATGGGAATTAATGGGCTCTATCTTCAGTGTACTTACTGATAAAGAGATCCAGACTCTACGTAAATTATTGCTTAAACTATCGAAACGTCTAGATGAGTATCGCCCTCACAGAACGTAGTTTTTACTTTAAGGTTTTTATATGTCAGAGATGTCCGGACAAGAAAAAAAGAATGCTGTTCGTAATAACATTAGAAGGAAACGTCTAGTTTCCTTCTTTATTTTATTACTTATTATTTCCGTAGCCAGTTTTCTTTACTGGTTATTTTTTGTTAAAGATTTTACTGAAACTGATGATGCCTATGTGGCAGGTAACGTTATTCAAGTTTCATCACAAGTTTCCGGCAGCGTTGCCAAAGTGAACTTTGAAAGCACTGATTTAGTGAAGAAAGGTGATGTTTTAGTGGAGCTGGATAACAGTGATGCTAAATTAGCACTTTCTCAAGCTAAACATACTTTGGCTGATACTGTTCGTAAAACCACTCAACTCACTTTTACTGAGAAACAATTAACTTCTCTGCTTGCCGCGAAACAAATTGCATTAAAACAAGCCGAACAGGATCTTTCTCGCCGTCAAGGCTTGAATAAAACCGGTGCGGTATCTAAAGAAGATTACCAACACGCGCTTGATGCAGTCACAATGGCAAAAAGTGATTTGAATGCGACACAGGAACAATTAAACGCGACCAAAGCCTTATTGTTAAATACACCTATTGCCGAACAACCTGCTGTAATTCAAGCAGCTGACAATGTTCGTCAAGCGTGGTTGAATTTACAACGCACTAAAGTGATCAGCCCGGCTACCGGCTATATTGCTAAACGCAGTGTGCAGGTGGGTGAAAGCATCAAAGCAGGTTCGCCATTGCTTGCCGTAGTGCCGCTTAATCAGATTTGGTTGGATGCCAACTTTAAAGAAACCCAATTAAAAAATATCCGTATAGGTCAGCCGGTGAGTATCGTCTTTGATTTATACGGTGATGACATTGAATTTGATGGCACAGTTACCGGGATTGATGCCGGAACAGGCAGTGCTTTTTCACTGTTGCCGGCACAGAATGCCACCGGAAACTGGATTAAAGTGGTACAACGCCTACCGGTCAGAATTGCGCTTGATCCGGAACAAATCCAAAAATATCCATTACGCATAGGGCTTTCCGCCACAGCAGAAGTGAATACTTCAAATCAGGACGGCGAGGTATTACCGACCGAAGTGCGTAATCAACCGCTTTATCAAACTGATACTGTGCATTATGATTTAGCGCCGATTAATCAAGAGATTATGGAAATTATCCAACAAAATAGTCATTAATTGGGAGTGTCATAATGAATAAAACACCAATTAAAGGCGGTGCGTTAGTTATGATGACCTTAGGACTTGCATTAGCCACTTTTATGCAAGTCCTTGATTCAACTATCGCTAATGTTGCTATTCCGACTATCGCCGGCGATCTGGGCGCCTCAAGTACACAAGGTACGTGGGTCATTACCTCTTTCGGTGTTGCCAACGCAATCGCAATTCCTATCACCGGTTGGCTAGCCCGTCGTTTCGGTGAGGTCAAACTGTTTTTAGTTTCCGTACTGATCTTCGTTATTGCCTCTTGGTTATGCGGTATTTCACATTCACTGAATATGTTGATCGCTTGCCGTATCATTCAAGGTTTGGCTGCCGGTCCGATTGTACCGCTCTCACAAAGCTTATTGTTGAATAATTATCCGCCACAACGTCGTGCTATGGCATTGGCCTTCTGGTCGATGACGGTGGTGGTTGCGCCAATTTGTGGACCGATTCTTGGCGGTTGGTTAAGTGATGATTTCCATTGGGGTTGGATCTTTTTTATCAATATTCCGGTTGGCATTTTGGTGATTCTGTTCACGCAAATCACATTAGGCGATCGTGAAACCAAAACTTATCAGCAGCCAATTGACAGTATCGGCTTAATTCTGCTTATTCTCGGTGTCGGTGCATTACAATTAATGTTGGATCGTGGTCGCGAAGAAGATTGGTTCAATTCAACAGAAATTGTTGTATTAGCTATTGTTGCCGTAGTTGGATTAATCGCCTTAATTATTTGGGAATTAGGTGAAAAACATCCTATTGTCGATATTGCGCTGTTCCAGAAACGCAATTTTACCGTTGGTTGCCTCTGTACCTCTCTGGCCTTCCTCATTTATTTAGGTTCTGTTGTCTTAATTCCATTATTGTTACAACAAGTATATGGCTATACCGCAACCTGGGCAGGGCTTGCGACCGCACCGATTGGTTTGTTTCCGCTGCTGCTCTCCCCGATTATCGGACGTTTCGGGCATAAAGTGGATATGCGTTTATTAGTAACCGTCAGTTTCTTCGTGTATGCATTGACATTCCACTGGCGCGCAGTCACTTTTGAGCCGGAAATGGATTTTGCTGCCGTAGCACTGCCGCAATTTATCCAAGGGATTGCTGTAGCCTGTTTCTTTATGCCTTTAACCACTATTACCCTTTCAGGATTAAAACCGGAAGAAACGGCTTCTGCTTCAAGTTTATTCAACTTTTTGCGAACCTTAGCCGGTTCTGTCGGAACATCCTTAACCACATTTATGTGGTATAACCGTGAAGCCCTACATCACGGTGAAATGGTAGAAAATATTACCCCCTATAATCCGGCATCACAGCAATATTTCCAAGCAATGGCAGAAAAAGGGCTGAATGAAACGCAAACTGCCTCCTCTCTTGCTAATCAAATCACACACCAAGGGCTAATTATTGGTGCAAATGAAATCTTCTATATTTCAGCTATTGCATTTATGTTGCTTTTTGTCATTATTTGGTTAGCGAAACCACCTTTTGGTGCAAGACATTAACCACATAAACGGTGTGTCGCCTCATTCCGTCACACCGTTTTTTGATGATAAGGAGCAACTTATGCCTATCAACATCTTTAATCAAGCTATCGGTGAAGCGATCGAAAATTTTACTGCCGGAGAAAAACCAAATATTAATAACCTAGAAGGTCGTTATTGCCGCTTGGAACGTCTTTGCACAGAACGTCATTTAGATGATATTTACCCTTTTTATGGTCCTGAAAGTTTACCTTCACAATGGACTTACTTGCCAATGAATGCTTTGCCGGATAAAGAGAGTGTTCGACAATTTTTACAGCAAAATCAGCAATCTGAAGATCCCTATTATTTAGCCATCATTGATAAAGAAACGCAAAAAGCAGTCGGTACATTCTCTTTGATGCGAATTGATACACAAAATCGGGTAATTGAAGTTGGTTGGGTCATTTATTCACCACAATTAAAACATTCCCGCGTTGCAACAGAAGCTCAATTTTTACTGATGAAGTATGTATTTGAAACACTACAATATCGCCGTTATGAATGGAAATGCGATAGTTTAAATCAACCTTCAAGAAATGCGGCAACACGCCTTGGTTTCAAATTTGAAGGAATCTTTCGTAATGCTGTTGTTTATAAAGGAAGAAATAGAGATACGGCTTGGTTTTCAATGCTGCCTCAGGAGTGGTTACAGATGAAGCCGAAATTTGAGCGTTGGCTAGCCAAAGAAAATTTTGATGATAATGGAAAACAGAAAACTTCTTTGAATGACTAAAAAAGATGGGAAAATCCCATCTTTTTCAATATGTTGTATTATTTTTCGGCAATAATCACTGCCCGCTTCGGCGCCGGATAACCTTCAATCGTTTTGCTATGATCGGACGCATCGAGAAAATCAATCAAACTTTCATTTTCTAACCATTCCGTCTTGCGCTGCTCCTGTAATGAGGTGACCGCCACATCAACGCAGCGTGCATTTTTAAAACCGGTTTTATTCAACCAATTTAACAGCGCCTCTACCGATGGAATGAAATAGACATTTTTCATTTTGGCATAACGCTCACCCGGCACCAGAACGCTATTTTGATCACCGTCAATCACCAAAGTTTCCAATACCAATTCGCCCCCTTTCTTCAGTTGCGCCTTTAACTGAGAAAGATGATCCAGCGGTGATTTGCGATGATAAAGTACACCCATTGAAAATACAGTATCAAATGCATTTAGCGCTTGCATCTGCTCAATGCCTAATGGAATCAAATGTGCACGGCGATCATTATTCAGCAGCTTTCTGACCGCTTCAAACTGACATAAAAACAGTTCTGTCGGATCAATACCGACCACCAGACTCGCGCCCTCACCGACCATTCGCCATATATGATAACCACTGCCACAACCAACATCCAAAACCAGACGGTCTTTCAGCGGTGAAATATGCGGCAAAAGACGATCCCATTTAAAATCGGAACGCCATTCACAATCAATATGTACGCCATAAAGGTGAAAAGGGCCTTTTCGCCACGGCATTAACTGTTTTAAATGATAAATCATTCGTTGCCGTTCGCCTTCGGATAATGGTGTATCCAATTCCGCAGACACACGATGTTGCAGATCAATCCGTGCGGCTTGTCGCTCTGGCAAAAAGTCAATCACTTTAGCCCATTTCGCATACTCACCGTGAGCATTCGATTGCCACTGTTTTAATTGCGCAGGCAAAGTTTCCAACCAGGCAGACAGCTCGCCTGTCGCTATCTGCTGGTAAAAAGGACGGAAATCAATCATAAACAGCCAAAATATTCCTTAACGAATCACTTCCAAGCCATTCATATAAGGGCGTAACACTTCAGGCACGATAATAGAGCCATCCGCTTGCTGATAATTTTCCAACACGGCAACTAATGTACGACCGACCGCCAAACCTGAACCGTTCAAGGTATGGACTAAACGAGGTTTTTTCTCACCTTTCACACGATAGCGTGCAGACATACGGCGTGCTTGGAAATCCCACATATTTGAACAGGATGAAATTTCACGATAAGTATTTTGTGCCGGTACCCAAACTTCCAAATCATATGTTTTGCAAGAACCGAACCCCATATCGCCGGTACAAAGCAATACTTTACGATAAGGTAATCCTAATAACTGCAACACTTTTTCAGCGTGTCCGGTCAATTCTTCCAACGCATCCATTGATTTTTCAGGCTCGACAATCTGAACTAATTCCACTTTATCGAATTGGTGCATACGGATTAAACCACGCGTATCACGTCCGTAAGAACCTGCTTCGGAACGGAAACAAGGCGTATGCGCTGTCATTTTAAGCGGTAAATCTTCCGCATCCAGAATTTCTCCACGAACCGTATTGGTCACCGGTACTTCAGCGGTCGGAATCAATGCATAAGGCTGTTCACCTTCCAACGGTTTGGTATGGAACAAATCTTCACCGAATTTAGGCAATTGCCCTGTGCCGTAAAGCGTTTCGTGATTCACTAAATAAGGCACATACATTTCCAAATAACCGTGCTGTTCAGTATGCAAATCCAACATAAACTGTGCTAAGGCGCGATGTAAACGTGCAATTTTACCTTTTAACACCGCAAATCTTGCACCGGTCAATTTCACTGCTGTCGGAAAATCGATACCGCCACTTAATTCACCTAAATCTACGTGATCACGAATTGGAAAATCATACTGCTTAGGTTCTCCCCAACGAGAAACCTCTAAATTTTCACTGTCATCTTTGCCTAACGGCACTTCGTCCGCCGGAATATTTGGAATCGACAATGCAATTTGACGCAACTCTTCCAACACCTGATCCAACGCAGTTTTAGCCTGATCCAACTCAGTGCCCATATTATCCATTTCGGCTAATAAAGGTTGAATATCTTCACCTCTAGCTTTAGCCGCACCGACTGCTTTAGAGCGAGAGTTACGTTCAGCCTGTAATGTTTCAGTTTTCACTTGTAATTGTTTGCGCTGTTCTTCTAACTGCTCAATTTTTTGAACATCTAAAACAAAATTTCGTTTTGTTAATAATTTTTCAGCAGTCGCTGACAAATCGTTACGCAATAAATTCGGATCAATCATTCTCTTTTCCTTTTTGCTTTTAAATCCAATGACTAAAAATATGTTCTATTTTAACACGGAAACCCACTGTTCCCGTTTGAAATTTTTAAATAATTTCCTTATTTTGGGCTGAAATTTTTGCAATCAGCTCCGCCACAAAATCTAAGCGTTGTTGATTATCCTCAAAATTTTTCACAAATCTAAATTTTTGTGGGCCATCAAAACGATAAACTTTCGGTGCTTGTTGAATAAGTTTCAAAAAAACCATTGGATCAAGTTGTGTATTGGCACTGAACTCAATAAAGCCGCCCGTTGCCATTGTTTCAATTTTTTGAATTCCCAACGGTTTTGCCTGCAAACGCAATGATGCGATTTCAAATAAATTTTTGCTTGCATTCGGCAACAAACCGAAACGATCTATCAATTCCACTTTAAGCTCGGCAAGCTCTTCTTCCGTTTTTGCACCGGCAATCCGTTTGTAGAAAGATAAACGCAAATTGACATCGCCGAGATAATCTTCAGGCAATAATGCCGGAATGCGTAAATCAATCTCAACCTGAGCCTGCGTTAATTCATCCAATGACGGCTCTTTGCCCTGTTTTAGCGCTTGCATCGCATTTTCCAACATCTCCATATACAGTGAAAAACCGATAGTTTCAATCTGCCCGCTCTGTTCATCGCCTAATAATTCCCCGGCACCACGAATTTCTAAATCGTGCGTTGCCAGTACAAAACCGGCACCTAAATTATCCAAGCTGCTCAAAGCTTCCAACCGTTTTTGTGCATCTTTCGTCATCAATTTTGCCGGTGGCGCTAACAAGTAAGCATAAGCTTGATGATGTGAGCGCCCGACACGACCACGCAATTGATGCAGTTGCGCCAAGCCAAAATGGTCAGCTCGTTCAATAATGATGGTATTGGCACTCGGAATATCGATACCGGTTTCAATAATGGTGGTACAAACCAAAACATTAAAACGTTGATGATAAAAATCGGTCATCACACGCTCCAACTCACGCTCTCTCATTTGACCGTGCCCAATACCAATTCTCGCTTCAGGAACCAGTTCTGCCAATTTTTCCGCACAATTTTGAATGGTAGCGACATCATTATGCAGATAATAAACCTGCCCACCACGTAAAATTTCACGCAAAATTGCTTCACGCACCACGCGCTTATCCTGTTCCCGCACAAAGGTTTTAATCACCAAACGGCGTGCCGGCGGTGTTGAAATAATCGATAAATCACGAATACCGTTCATCGCCATATTTAGCGTACGCGGAATCGGTGTTGCCGTTAACGTCAAAATATCAATATTAGTGCGTAGCTGTTTAATTTTCTCTTTTTGTCTAACGCCAAAACGATGCTCTTCATCAATAATCAGCAACCCAAGATCGTGAAAATCGACATCACCCTGTAACAATTTATGCGTACCGATTAAAATATCAATTTTCCCTTCTTTAACAAGGGTTAATACATTTTTCTGCTCTTTTGATGTTTTAAAACGTGACAATACTTCCACATTCACCGGCAAATTGGCAAAACGATCACGGAAATTATCATAATGTTGTTGCGCTAATAAAGTGGTCGGCACCAGCACCGCTACCTGCTTATGATTCATCACCGCTAAAAAAGCGGCACGCATTGCCACTTCCGTTTTTCCGAACCCCACATCGCCACAAACCAAGCGATCCATCGGCTTCGCCTGACACATATCGCCAATCACTGCATTAATTGCCATCTGCTGATCATAGGTTTCCTCAAAAGGAAAGGTATCGGCAAATTGTTGAAACTCTTCACGATCATATTTGAAAGCAAATCCCGGTCGAGATTCACGTTTTGCATATACATCTAACAGCTCTGCCGCCACATCGCGCACTTTTTCTGCCGCTTTTTGCCGTGATCTTGCCCAAGCATCACTGCCTAATTTATGTAACGGCGCATTTTCTTCTCCACCGCCAACATATCGACTGATTAAATGCAACGAAGAAACCGGCACATATAATTTTGCTTCGTCGGCATAACGCAATACCAGATATTCCGCCACCATTCCGCCAGCATCCAATGTTGTTAAACCGTCATAACGCCCGACACCGTGCTCCAAATGTACCACCGGCTGTCCAATTTTTAATTCTGCCAAATTACGAATTAAAGCGTCAGGATTAACGTTTTTTTGTTGTTGTCGATGACGCGTCTGAACTTTCTCACCCAAAAGATCAGTTTCACAAATAAAGGCAAATTTCTGCTCCGCGATAAAACCGCGATCCATTGCCCCAATCATTAAATTAAAACGCTGCTGCGGCAGTTGTGCCAATGATGTGATTGAAGTCGGCTTGATCTTCAATGGTTTTAACAAAGAGAGTAACGTTTCTCGCCGTCCTTCACTCTCTACCGAAAAGATGAGCGGTTGCTCAAATTGCTCAATGAAATGTCTTAGCTGTTTTAGCGGTTCTTTTTGCTGGGAATGGACAGTTAATTCCGGCAATGCCTTAATTGCCAAATTTTGATTGTTCGCTTTTTCGGCTAAACACTGCTCCGACAAGGTTAAACGTGGATAATCTTTTAAATATTGATTGACATATTCCATTTTTAGCCATAATTCATTCGGCGCTAATAACGGACGCATCGGATCAACTTTTTGGCTTTCATAGCGTAATTGCGCATCACTGAAGAACACTTCTCCGCTATGTTGAATTTTTTCATCGGTAATAAACAGTGTATTGATTGGAATATAATCAAAGAAAGTTGCCATCTGCTCAAAAAAGAGCGGCTGCCAATATTCAATACCGGCAAATAACGTGCCTTTGCTGATTTGTTGATAAATATGTTCCGGATCGCGGCGAATTTCACCAAATTTTTCGCGAAAATTGCTACGGAAAAACTCAATGCCTTTTTCATCAATAGGAAATTCGTGTGCCGGCAACAGATCGATTTGCGGAATTTCGGCTATTGTGCGTTGTGTATCAACATCAAAGGTGCGAATACTATCAATTTCGTCATCAAAAAAATCCAAGCGATAAGGTAAAGCACTTCCCATCGGATAAAGATCAAGCAGTGCACCACGCAAGGCAAATTCACCGTGTTCAAACACCTGATCAACAGCACGATAACCGGCTTTAATTAATTGCAATTTAAGTTGTTCCAGCCGGCAAGTTTGCCCTTTTTTGATTAAAAATACATTTTGTGCCAAATAACTCGGCGGACAAACACGTTGCATTAAGGTGCTGATCGGCAAAATGACCACGCCCTGTTGCTGTTGTTGCAACTGAAACAATGTGCTTAATCTGGTTGAGATAATCTCTTGATGTGGCGAAAAATTATCATACGGCAAGGTTTCCCAATCCGAGAAAATCTGTGCTGTCAGTGAAAACTGTTGCAACGCTTGTGCCAAATGATTAGCTTGTCGCATATCCGCCGTAACCACTACTACCAAGCCTTGATACTGCGCGGCGACCTCTGTAATTGCCAATACCCGACTATCGGCAATCATATTACCTAAGACCTTGTGATCTTTTGTTTTTTTCGGAATATTGATATCAAAAATCTGCATAATTACTCTTGATTAAAAGTGATACGCCAACAATTATGAATTTGCGGATTACGCTGGAAATCCAACGGCAACGTTTTTTCTGAAATATTTTCTGCCTTTAATCCCAAAGCGGCCAAGCCGTCAAAATCCATCTTAAAGCCACGTTTATTATTGGAAAAAATAATTGTGCCCTGTTTGCGCAATAATTTACTCAATTTCGCCAACAACATTAGGTGATCCCGTTGCACATCCCAACTGTTTTCCATTCGTTTTGAATTGGAAAATGTTGGCGGGTCGACAAAAATTAAATCATACTGCCCTGTCGCTTTTTCTAGCCATTGCAAACAATCCGCCTGAATCAATTTGTGCTGTCGGCCTTTGATCTCATTCAAAATAAAATTTTGCTCTACCCAATTCAGATAAGTATTTGACATATCAACCGTTGTGCTGGACTTCGCGCCACCAAGAATAGCGTGCACCGAGCAAGAACCGGTATAAGCAAATAAATTCAAGAAATCTTTTCCTTTTGCCATTTCACCAACCATCTTGCGTGTTAAACGATGATCTAAAAACAGCCCTGTATCCAGATAATCAGTTAAATTCACCCACAATTTAGCACCATATTCCTGCACAAAGAAATAATCGCCTTTATTGGCTAATTTTTCATATTGATTGCTGCCTTTTTGCTTTTGACGCACTTTCAACACCAAATGGTCGGTTGCCACACCGGTTACAGTCAAAGTTGCCGTTACCGCATCCAACAACCGCTGGCGAGCTTTTTGCGGATCAATATTCTTCGGCGCTGCATACTCTTGGATTACAATATAATCCGCATAACGATCTACCGCTAAATTGTATTCCGGTAAATCGGCATCATATAGACGATAAGCATCCAAACCCTGTTGCTGCGCCCACTTTTCGATTTTCTTGATATTTTTGCTTAAACGATTGCTGAAATCCGGCGCAACATTTGCAGCTTGATTCACTTCCAGTGTAGAACGCTGTTCGTGATCACGATCAAGATGAGAAATCAGATAATTTTTTTGCACACAATCCAATGGACCGTTTTTCGCTTTGAACTGACGCGATGAGCGCAAACGTAAACAGTCTAATAAACTGACTTCACCACTAAAAATAGACGCTTTCCAACCGGAAAAATGCTGTTTTAAACGCTGTCCGAACAGAGAATAGAGCGCAATTAGGGTCGGCGTTGTCCCCAAACGCTCACCATACGGCGGATTACAAATAACCGTGCCGACTTCTGTGGTCGGTGCCACTAAATCCGCAATATCCGCTACTTGAAAATCAATAAATTCCGCCACACCGGCATTCTCTGCATTCTGCTTTGCTTTCAATAATACTTTTTGATCACAATCACGCCCGAAAAAGCTCCGTTTACATTGCGAACGCCCTTGCTCTGCTTGCGCTAACGCCTGTTCTTTTACTCGTTGCCATACGTGTGCCTGATGTTTTTTCCAATGATTAAAGCCCCAATGTAAACGATTGAGCTGTGGTGCAATTTGAGCTGCCATCTGTGCAGCTTCAATTAACAATGTGCCTGAACCGCACATCGGATCAAGCAATGGCGTGCCGATTTGCCAACCGGAACGAATAACAATCGCCGCCGCTAACGTTTCCCGTAACGGCGCAGCACCGCTATCACTACGATAACCGCGAAAATGCAACGCCTCACCGCTTAAATCAAGCGAAACGGTCAACTGTTCACGATTTAAATAGGCGTGAATACGAATATCCGGATAATCTTTATCCACTTGCGGCCGTGGCTCACCTTGACGGGTAAAGTAATCAACAATGCCATCTTTGACGCGCATCGCGCCATATTGTGTATGTCGAATCGCCTGATTAGTCCCGTTAAAATCGACCACAAAACTGTCTTGAGCCGAAAAATGCTGCTGCCACGCAAAACTGACGGCAGCGGCATATAAATCGGCATCATCATAAATTTTTGCAGTAAATAATGGATACAAAATTCGAGAACTTAATCGACTCCACAATAATGTGCGATAAAGCGTTGCATCATCCGCCTGATAATGTACGCCGCCCTGTGCAATTTTGCATTGTGTTGCACCGAGCTGTTCCAATTCATTTTTTAATAATTCTTCAAAACCACGCGCTGTGGTGGCAAATAGCTGATTCATTACGTTTATTTCTATACTTATTTATTCAATGGGGAAATTTTTAGTCGGGATTATAACAAATTAATCGCTTTTCTTTTGCAGCAATTTCTCAATCACTCTTGAAACGGCAAAAAAACCAAATGTGGCAGTAATCATTGTTGCCGCACCAAAGCCGTTACTGCAATTCATTGTTGCAGAAGCACTACACTCCGCACCAACTTGTGGGAAAATAAGTGGTTGAGTAGAAAAAACACAATCAATGCCAAATTTTCGTTGCGGATTGTCTGTAAAACCGTACTGTTTTCGCAATAAATAGCGCACTTTTGCGGCTAACGGATCTTGAATAGTCCGACTTAAATCCTTGATCTGAATTTGACTCGGATCGGTCTGACCGCCTGCACCACCGGTGGTGATCACTTTAATTTTATGACGTTTGCAATATGCCAACAGTGCCACTTTAACCTTAACGCTATCAATCGCATCAATCACATAATCATAATTGCGATTCAAATATTGGCTGATATTCTCTTCTGTCAGAAAATCATCAATAATCTCAACCTCAATTTGCGGATTAATCGATAAGGCGCGTTGTTTCATCACTTCCGTTTTTAGCTGACCGATCGTTTCTGTCAAGGCGTGAATTTGACGATTAATGTTGGTTACACAAATATCATCCAGATCAATCAGTGTTAATTTGCCGATTCCGGAACGGGCTAATGCTTCCACTGCCCAAGAACCCACGCCGCCGATTCCGATGACACAAATATGCGACTGGCGTAATCGTTGTAACGCCTGTTCGCCATACAATCTGCCAATGCCGCCGAATCGCTGTTCAAAATTATCTACTCTTGCCATTAATTCAATACCCAAACTCGTCCATAATGTTTTAATAATCCGGCGATGTGTCCGGCTCTATCGCCTATACCTTGATAAAGGTCAAAATGTTGTCCTTTCACCGCACCACCAACATCCAGTGCCACCATTAAGCGTAATTGATGCTTACCAAGCCAGTTTCCTTCATCATCAATTTCCGGCATTTCCACTAACAACACACTGCCGGAAGGAATTAAACTGCGATCTGAAGCTACAGACGCCAACGGTACCAACGGAATACCGGCTGAACCTTTCACTTTGCCGTTCGGAACATTCTTGAAAAAAACATAAGAAAGGTTACGTTCCAATAAGCCTTGCAAACGGCTCGGATTGCGTGCTGCCCAATCTTTAATCGCCTGTACCGACATTTTCTCTTTCGGGATTTCGCCATCTTCAACTAACAACCGACCGACACTGGTATAAGGGAAACCGTTTTGTCCGGCATAGGCAAAATAGTTAAGATTATTCTCACCGAAATCAATATAGCCGCTGCCTTGCACACCTAGCAAAAAGTTATCTAACATTGAATCGCTATAAGCCAACTCTAAGCCTTTTCCTTTTAACGCACCGGCATAAATTTGCGCGCGTGAGAAACGTTTGTATTTCGGCATTGCATAAATCGGGTGCTGATATTTACCCTGTGGCGCACGACGCGCGTGAATCACCGGTGAGTAATAGCCTGTCATCAATACGTTTTGATAACCGTCCTGCCCCGCCATTTTTTGAATGCCAATCCCGAAGCGATTAATTTGCGACACATCCGCACCGGCTAACACCCAGTTTGTGACTTTATCGTAAGTAGATTGATATTTGGCACTTAAACGAGGCGAGGTGCTGGAGATAATACTTAACTGCGTTAAGAAATCACCTTGATTCACTACTGCACTTTGGTTTTCCACTATTCCAACCGGCGTTAACGGCATCCGCATAAAAGTCCGCCCTTTATAAACTGCGCCTAGCTGTTCATAAGACGTTCTATCATTGCCTCTGGAAGAGATATGCTGCGAAGATGAACAACCAACCAAAATCAAAGCTGCCATAGCGGTCACAGCTAATTTCTTCATATTTTTTATCATTTTTGTATAACCTTTCTCAAAAACAGATCAACTATTATAGATAGAAAAACTCCTTAGCAGCTAAACTGCTGAGGAGTTTGACAAAATGAGACTGCAGAGATTTAATCCGCAATCCTATTCATTATAAATTTCTAAATTGCTTGCTTCACTTTCCTGACGTTTTTTGCTGCTATCACTGCGCATTTGTGCAATTTTATCTAAATATTCCTGTGTAATATCGCCAGTGATATATTCACCGGTAAACACCGAAGCATCAAAACTTTCAATCGCCGGATTTTCTTGACGAACTGATTCTTCTAATGCAGAGAGATCCTGATAAATCAATTTATCAACACCGATCAATTTTGCAATTTCATCAACAGTACGTCCGTAAGCAATCAATTCGTGTGAAGTCGGCATATCAATACCGTAAACATTTGGATAACGAATTTCCGGTGCTGCCGAAGCAAAATAAACTTTTTTCGCACCTGCGGCTCTTGCCATTTCCACAATTTGTTCGGAAGTGGTGCCACGCACAATAGAATCGTCCACCAATAACACATTTTTCCCTTTAAATTCAGAAGAAATGGTGTTCAATTTGCGTCGTACCGAATTACGGCGCTGTGTTTGTCCCGGCATAATAAAGGTACGACCGACATAGCGGTTTTTCACAAAACCTTGACGATAAGGTTTATTCAACACATTAGCAATTCGCAATGCAATATCATTAGACGTTTCCGGTACAGGGATAATCACATCGATATCCGCCAAAATATCACTCCATTCGGTCGCAATTTTACGTCCGAGATATTCACCCATATGCACACGTGCCGCATAAACAGAAACGCCATCGATATAAGAGTCCGGACGAGCAAAATAGACAAACTCAAAAATACAAGGTGATAATTTTGCATTGTCTGAACACTGCTTAGAGTAAAGTTTGCCGTCAAATGTGACATAAATGGCTTCACCCGGATTCACATCACGCACAAATTCAAAACCGACCGCATCCAATGCAACGGTTTCGGATGCAAACATATACTCTGTTTTTCCTTGATCTTCGCGTTTACCTAAAACCAAAGGACGGATACCGAACGGATCGCGGAAAGCAATCATTCCGTGACCAATCACCATCGCAACGCAAGCATAACCGCCACGAATATCTTTGTGTGTACGCTGAATAGCATAGAAAATATCATCTTCATCCAAATCGTGTTTATTAATTTGTTCAAGATGATAAGCCAAAATATTGAGTAATAATTCTGAATCGGAATTGGTATTAACGTGTCGGCGAGCAAGACGGAATAATTTTTCTTTCAATTCATCAGAATTGGTTAAATTACCGTTATGCACCAAGGTCAATCCATAAGGTGAATTAACATAAAAAGGTTGCGCTTCTGAAACACTGGAGCTGCCGGCGGTCGGATAACGAACGTGCCCCAAACCGGCACAGCCTTGCAAACGCAACATATGTTTTTGTTGAATTACATCACTGACCAAGCCGTTTGCTTTACGCAAGCGAAAACGATTTTCCTCATCTACGGTTACAATTCCCGCTGCATCCTGACCACGATGTTGTAATACGATTAACGCATCATAAATTGATTGATTAACGGTTGAATGCCCAAGAATTCCCACGATGCCGCACATTATTTTTTCCTCTATGATGAAGTAAGTTAGTTATTTTTCAATCCACAGAACAACGATAAAACATTGTGCTATGAACTGCTCTGACTCGGAAAAGCAAAGCCTCTCCCAAGTAAAACCGTTATACCGCCGTGAACGGTAGGCTTTCAGTCACGAGTGACATTTTAATGAAACTTGAGTGAAGCTGTAACTGGTGGAAAAACCAATCAACCACAAATCCGAAATGTGGAATTAATTTTGAGGCTTTCCACCATTCACTCTGACTGAAATTCGTAAAGGTATCCAAAAAGAACAACATTGCTGCAATAATCAATACCCCTCGTAATAAGCCGAAACACGCACCCAGAACGCGATCCGTACCACTTAATCCTGTCTTTTCAACCAGTTTTGAAATAATGTAATTGATTAAACTACAAACAATTAAGGTAACAATAAAAAGAATAACAATTGCCGTACCATTGCGTAGATATTCTGATTCTATTTGCTGGAAAAACGCGGCTAAGTAAGGATAAAAATGACTGGAGATAAAAAAAGCTATCAACCAACTGGCTAAAGATAAAACTTCTCGAACAAATCCACGAAATAAGCTAATAATTATCGAAAAAGAAATAATGCCAATAATAATATAATCGATCATTGTAAACTCTCTGTGGCGCAAAACGGCGTATATTCTACAAAAAAAGAACACGTTTGCGTAGTGCTAATTATGGGAATTCCTCAACTTTCTCCAAATTGATCGCTTTTATCATTTTTACCGCATTAAAAATAGCCGGTAGATGAAATTTTATACTTAGAATCAGCGATCAATTTTTGCTGTTTACACTTGCGGTAAGTGATCGGTGCCGTTCATTTGCACTAATTGAAACGATTGTTGCTTTGCCGATTGTTGATAATCAAAAATACTGATACTGCAATTTGCCAAACTCACACTCACACCCTCCTTACGGTGATCCTGCCAACGATGACCACCTAATAACGACAACAATAACCGTAATGTATGTCCGTGAGAAACAATCAAAATATTACCTTGTTGATGCACTTGAATAATATCCTGAATCGCTTTATATGATCGTTCAGCCAATTTTGCAAAAGGCTCACCTTGATTGTACTGTTCAATATTTTGATCGTATGCTTGCGGATATTTGACTAAATTTTGGAATGCTTGCGAAGCACGAATTTCATCAATTTGAATGCCTTCCCATTTTCCGAAAAACTGCTCATTTAATCCTTGATGTTGAAACAGTGGAATTTGCCGATCGCCTATGATGTAACGCGCAGTGTCAATAGTTCGTTGTAAACAGCTGGAATAAGCCGCCACAAAAGGTATCTGTTCTAATGCCTTGCCGGCAGCCAATGCACCGGCAACACCGGCTTCCGTTAATGCCGAATCGCCCTGCCCTTGAAGTAACCCCTTTTCATTCCATTCTGTACGTCCGTGACGTAAAAAGTAGAAAGTCAAATTTTTTTGCATTGTTTTCCCTATTTAAATTTAAAATAGCAAGCATAACCATTTTTTATGCCTTGCAGATAAAAAATTGCCCTCATCATTTAGAGGGCAAAATAAAATTAAGCTTGTTCACTTTCAGCGTGTTTAGCCGCTGTTTCCTTTAATAGCGATTGTAATTCGCCTTTTTGGAACATTTCCAACATAATATCGCAACCGCCGATTAATTCACCTTCCACCCAAAGTTGTGGGAAAGTTGGCCAATTTGCATATTTTGGTAGCTCAGCACGAATATCAGGATGTTGCAAAATATCAACATAACCGAAAGGCACTTGGCAATTCATCAACACCTCAACCGCTCTCGCAGAAAATCCGCAGGATGGAAATTTTGGTGAACCTTTCATATAGATAAGAATAGGATTTTCACTAATTTGTTGTTTAATTCTTTCAAGAGTTTCCATTATTTGACCTCAATTAAAATGGGATAAAAAGTGACGGGATTGTAACATAAGCATCACTATAAACCAATCTCACCCATATTGGTTACCAACTGCCGCCGGCACCACCGCCGCCAAAGCTGCCGCCACCGAAACCGCCTCCGCTGCTTCCGCCGCCGAAACCACCGCCATTATGATGATCAAACGGATCGCCGCCGATATAAATATTCCCCGGTCGATAATGACGGGAACGAGGGCTGACATACGTTTTGCGCTTATGACGTTCACTTAAAAAGACCACTAAAAAGAAAAATGCCACCATCAACAAAGGAATATAATCGTGGCGTTCCGGCTCTTGCAGTTGTTCAGGTTTAAACTCGCCCTGACTTGCCGCCATAATATAATTTAACCCTTGTGTAATACCGGTAGCATAGCGATTTTCGCGGAAGGCCGGTGTGATCACCTGTCTGATCACTTTGCCTAAGAAAGCATCCGGCAGCGCACCTTCCAAACCTTGTCCAGTCGCAATAAAAATTTTGCGGTCATTTTTAGCAATCAGCATCAATACGCCATTATTAAGCTGTTTTCTCCCGATTCCCCAACGATCACCCAGCGTAAACGCATAATCAGCAATCTCAATACCACCGGTTGACGGAATCATCACTACCGCAATTTGCGAACTGGTTTTCTGACTATAACTAATCAACTGCTGTTCTATTGTTTGCTGCTGTTTTTCTGTCAAAGTATGGGTGTAATCATTCAGATATCGAAATGGTTGCGGCGGTGGCGGATAACTCGCAGCAAAGGCAAATTTAATGAAAAATAGACAAAAGAACAGACAAAAAGCATATTTTTTCATTTAATCACCACTTCATTCGGTAATTCATTTTTATCATCTTCTTGATAAGGGAAATGTTGCGCCAAGCGCTCACCAATCATTGCTATCGCATTAACAATGCCTTGGGTATATTGTTTCTGTTTTGCCTGCTCGACAATCAGATCACAAGCACGCTGCCAGAAATCCGCCTCAACATATTGATCTATTCCCTGATCCCCCACAATCGCACACTGCTTAGATTGCAACGCAAGATAAATCAACACGCCGTTGCGTAATGCTGTTTTTTCCATTTCCAACTGATGAAATAGAAATGTTGCCTGCTGCAATGCACTCCGACCAGCATCCGCTTTTTTTCGTTCAACATAAACGCGTAATTCTGCCGATGTTTTCTTTTCCAAATCGGCGATCGCCTGTTCGATCACCGATTTTTGAATAGGTTGGCTAAATAATGACATCACTGTTCCTAATTAATTAAAATTGACTACAGGTGCTTTTTCTGCACCGGCATCTGCTTTGAAATAAGGTTTTTCATTAAAACCGAATAACATCGCCACCAATTTTGTTGGGAATGTACGAATTTTTTTATTGTAACTTTTAGCCGCTTCATTGAAGTTATTACGCGCAACATTAATCCGATTTTCAGTGCCTTCCAATTGGGTTTGCAATGTTAAAAAGCCCTCATTGGCTTTTAATTGCGGATAATTTTCAACTGTTGCCAATAAACGGGATAGCGCTGAACCGACTTGATTTTGTTGCGCTTGGAATTGCGCTAACTGTTCTGCTGTCATATTGGCAGGATCAATTTTTATCTGGGTTGCTTTCGCACGCGCTTCTACCACACCGGTTAGCGTTTCTTTCTCAAAATTTGCCTGACCTTTTACCGTATTCACTAAATTCGGGATTAAATCGGCACGACGTTGATATTGTGATTCTACATTCGCCCAAACAGAATCAATATCCTCTTCCGCTTGTACTAATCCGTTGTAACTTCCCATCACGGTAAAGCCAAGCACAATCGCAACTAAAATAACAATTAAGGTACTTTTTTTCATAATTTCCTCATTAAATGGATAAATAATTCGACTCATCATAACCAAATAAGTCGCAATAATAGCAACTAATCATAGATTTTGTGAGCTATGTCACAAATTCCTTGCTAATTATAAAACAAGATTAGAGTAAAATACTAAACCTCATTATCGTAAAAAACGTCAAGGAGAGAACAATGAGAACATTAAAATTGAGTATTTTGGCTATTTCTGCAGCATTGGCTTTATCTGCTTGTAGCACCCAACAAAATACGGAACAACAGGCGGCTCAACGTTTGGTTGATCAAACCACTTTTGCAGTTAACTGGGTACAACAATCCGGCGAATATCAAGCATTGGCATACCAAGCCTTTAATATTGCAAAAATCAGCTTTGATAAAGCCAAAGTACACAAAGGTAAGAAAAAAGCGGTGGTTTCCGATTTGGATGAAACATTAATCGATAACAGTGCTCACGCCGCTTGGCAGGCAAAAAATTTACAGCCTTACAGCAGTAAAGTGTGGACAAAATGGGTAAATGCTCGCCAAAGTGCTGCCGTTCCCGGTGCAGTAGAATTCGCTAATTATGTGAACAGCCACGGCGGTACAATGTTCTATGTTTCAAACCGTAAAGACAGTAATGAAAAAGTGGCTACCATTGATGATATGAAACGCCTCGGGTTCACCGGTGTCAATGATAAAACCCTATTATTGAAAAAAGATAAATCTGCAAAATCAGCACGTTTTGCCGAAATCGAAAAAATGGGCTATGAAATCGTTATGTATGTCGGTGACAATCTTAATGACTACGGTGATGCCACTTATCACAAACCGAATGCGGAACGCCGTCAATTTGTTGCCGAAAACGAAAGCAAATTCGGTAAGCAGTATATTGTGTTGCCGAACCCGAATTACGGTGACTGGGAAGGTGGCTTAGCACCTGACTACTTCAAAAAATCCGCATCTGAACAGTTAAAAATTCGTGATGCCGCATTAAAAGCGTGGGATGGTAAATAATTTCCACCAATGTGAAAAAAGGGCATTTTATCAAATGCCCTCAGACTGCTGACAAACCCATCTTTCCAAAATCATTTGATAAAAGTGGGTTTGTTTTTTTTACTTTGTCGCTTTTCTCTTGCTTTTCCTTTCAGATAA
>NZ_KB903683.1 GCF_000379785.1 Gallibacterium anatis DSM 16844 = F 149
TCAAAATCGATGGCTTTCGCGACTTTACGGACAAGGTGGTCTTTTGGAACGAGTTGTTCGAGACTTATCATCTCGATTTCATATTGGAGTGAGGGTGTATTTTTGAGCATAGGCATTTCCTTTTTTCGATATGCCTATTAGATCAAACCTCTAGAGGTATGTCTAGAGGTTTGTCAGCAGTCTGAGGATAGTGTTTGACACTATCCTTTTTATTTATCCCCGAATTTCAGTGACCTTTCCGCAGTTTGTTTTCGGTAAAAACAGTAATGCCGATAAGGCAAAAGCAGCCATTGTCCAGAAGGCGAAAGTCGGGTTGTAGCTGTAAATAACGCCGGATAGTGCGGTTAACAGTGCGACAGCGATACAGTTGCTGATGCCGTTATATAACGCCTGTAACTTAGCGATATGTGAATCGGGTTGGGCAGAAATATAGCGAACAGTGGCAAAGTGGCTGACGGCATAAGTGAGTGCGTGAAATAGCTGCAATAAGGTCAACAATGCTAAATTGTCTAATACTGGAAATGCTGCCCAGCGGAGAGTTGCAGCAATGATGCTCAATGTAAATAATGCGGTAATGTTCCAATGTTTAAACAGTTTGGACGCAAAAAAGAATAAAATCACTTCTGCTACCACAGAAATGCCCCACAATAGGCTGGTCGTTTTCAGATCGATTCCTTGCGAAACCCAATAGAGCGTGCTGTAGGCATAATAAGCACCGTGAGATCCCTGAATTAATGAGATGGCGATCAATAACCGGCGAGTGTTAGCTTCGGATAATAATTGACGATAACTAATACTTTCCGCTTGGGCGGCTTGCGGATTAGAAACTGGCAATGTTGCCGGGGTCGGTAACTGGTATAAAATATAGACAACCAATAAAGCTAAAATAACCCAAATAATCGCGGGGTCGCCAAGATAGCTGATTAACGCCCCGAAAACCACCACTCCGATGACGAACCCTAGCGAACCGATTAAACGCACTCTGCCGTAATCCAAGCCGATTTGTCGATTCCAAATGCCGGCAAGACTATCCTGCAGCGGCATTCCGGCACCGTTAAATAGACTGAATAAAGCAAATAGCACAAAAATCAGTAAAAAAGAGTGCCAATACCACGAACTAATGCCAATCATTAAAATCACTAAAGCAGAGGCAAACGCCAAATTGCGTAACATTGCCGGCAGATAAGCGGTATCTTTAATTTTGCCGGAAAAGAAAATACCGCCCAAGAAACGGAATATGTAGGCAGAAGCCAGCAAAAGGGCGATATTTTCATCACTGTAAGATTGTGATTGTAACCACACCGGAATAAGCGGCACGAACACGCCATAAGCGCAGAAATAACCTAGATAATTGAGGATGAGCCAATAATTTGATTTCAGTTTAATCAAAATAATTTCTCCATCTCTTCCGCACGTGCCACCGCCGCTTGCATTGCTTGTGTAATCGTCTGTTCCAGCTGATGTTGTTGGAACACATTAATCGCCGCCGCAGTGGTACCGCCCTTAGAAGTCACTTGCTGACGCAACGTTTCTAAGGATAAATCCGGATTTTTAATGACCATTTGCGCTGCACCCAATGCGGTTTGTTGCACTAACAAACGTGATTGCTGTTCATCCAATCCCATTGCCATCGCCGTTTTTTGCATCGCTTCCATAAAGAGGAAAAAATAAGCCGGGCTACTGGCGGAAGCGGCAATAATGGTATTAATATCGGCTTCGGTTTCTACCCAACAGCTTTGTCCAATCGCATTGAAAAGTGCGGTGGCGTACTGCTTAAATTCTGCAGTGACATTCGGATTGGCATATAAACCGGACATTCCTTCGCCGATCAAAGCCGGTGTGTTCGGCATAACACGCACAATTTGTTTAGCGGAAGGCAGATAACGTTGCAATGTGTCTACGCTGATGCCGGCTGCGATAGAAATCAACCATTTCTGTTGTAAATCGTATTGTTGAAATGCTTGGCAGGTTTGTTGCATATTTTGTGGTTTAACCGCCAACACAATCACTTCGGCAAATTCAATCGCGCTGGTGGATACTGCTGTGGTTAATATGCCTTTTTCGGCAAATGCTTGACGTTTGTTTTCGTTATGATCGCAAATCATAATGTGATCTGCTTGATAGCCTTTCGCTAATAATCCCAATGCAATGGCACGTGCCATATTGCCGCCGCCGATAAAGGCGATCTTTTTCTGTTGCATAAGATTTTCTCCATAAATCACGGTACAATAGCGGCTATTGTACCCGACAGCTATGAAGATAACTATAAGGAAACAGCGATGTTTTGGTTTAAGAATGTTTTAGTTTACCGTTTAACAAAAAAATTGGACTGGTCGACAGAAAACTTACAGCAGAGTTTAGCATTACAGCAATTTTTCCCTTGCGGCGCAGGTGATAGAACAAAATTAGGTTGGCAAGCGCCGTTGGCAGAGAGTGAAATGTTTCATTTTGAAGTAAGCGGACAGATCTTATTAGTGGCACATAAAGAAGAGAAAATGTTGCCGAGCAATGTGGTTAAAGAAACATTGGAAAACCGAATTAAAGAGATTGAAGCAGCCCAGCAACGTAAATTGAAAAAGACAGAGAAACAATCCTTAAAAGATGATGTGATTGCCACATTATTGCCACGCGCGTTCAGTCGTCATCAGCGTACCGCATTATGGATCGATACCCAAAATGATTTAATTTATGTTGATGCCGCCTCAAGCAAGCGTGCGGAAGATGTGTTGGCATTATTGCGTAAGTCGCTCGGTTCTTTGCCGGTAGTGCCGTTTTCGTTTGCAGAACCGTTATTTGCGACAATGACTAACTGGTTATTGACCGATAGCCTGCCTGAATGGCTTTCTTGCTTGGAAGAGGCGGAATTTAAAGATTTGGATACAGGTTCAACGCTACGTTGTAAAAATCAAGACCTCTATGAACAAGATATTCAGGGACACCTTTCTGCCGGTAAGGTTGTAACTAAATTGGCATTGGAATGGGAAGATCATTTTAGTTTTATTTTTAATGAGGATGCTTCATTGAAACGCGTAAAATTTGCGGATGTGGTGCGTGAAAAAAATGATGACATTTTGAAAGAGAATGTGGCACAGCGTTTTGATGCCGATTTTGTTTTAATGACAGGCGAATTATCCCTGTTTATGCAAAAAATGCTGGAATTATTAGGCGAGAAAAAGTTGGGAGAATAAGCATTCTCAAGAAAATAACAATGCGTCTGTTTTAAAATCACGCTATAATAGCGCACTTTGTAATACCTCGTTTTGTGTGCGGCTAACAAAAATGTTTTTTGCCGGTAGTATTTTTGATTAAAGGAAAATATTTTTGCTAGTCGCAAACGGGTCATTACAAATGTCATTAACTTAACATTATTTATAAGAGGATAAAATTGTGACTCCATTTGTGAAACAATTTAAATACGGACAACATACCGTAACATTAGAAACCGGTGCGATGGCGCGTCAAGCGACTGCAGCGGTGATGGCAAGTATGGATGATACTTGTGTATTCGTTACTGTGGTGGCGAAAAAAGAGGTAAAAGAAGGGCAAGACTTCTTCCCATTAACCGTTAATTATCAGGAACGTAGTTATGCCGCCGGTCGTATCCCGGGCGGCTTCTTTAAGCGTGAAGGTCGTCCTTCAGAAGGGGAAACCTTAATCGCGCGCTTGATTGACCGTCCGATTCGTCCGTTATTCCCGGAAGGTTTCTTGAACGAAATTCAGATTATTGCGACCGTAGTGTCCGTTAATCCACAAATTAGCCCGGATTTAGTGGCAATGATCGGTGCGTCTGCGGCTCTTTCTTTATCCGGTGTGCCGTTTAATGGCCCAATCGGTGCGGCACGTGTTGGTTTTATTAATGATCAATTTGTACTTAATCCGACAATGTCCGAACAAAAACAGAGCCGTTTGGATTTAGTGGTTGCCGGTACGGATAAAGCGGTATTAATGGTTGAATCTGAAGCGGATATTCTTACCGAAGAACAGATGTTGGCGGCGGTTGTTTTTGGTCATCAACAACAACAAGTTGTAATCGAAGCCATCAAAGAGTTTGCTGCAGAAGCGGGTAAACCACGTTGGGATTGGCAAGCGCCGGCTAAAAACGAAGCTTTAATCAACCGTATCAAAGAACTTTCCGAAGCACGTTTAGGTGAGGCTTATCGTATCACTGAAAAACAGGCACGTTATGAACAGATTGATGCGATTAAAGCGGATGTTTGTGCCACCGTTTTAGCAGAAAACAGCGAAGATGAAAGCATTACTGAAGGTAAAATCATCGATATTATCCACGAATTGGAAAGTCGTGTTGTGCGCAGCCGTATTTTAGCCGGTGAGCCGCGTATTGATGGTCGTACCGTTGATACTGTGCGTGCATTGGATATTTGCACCGGCGTGTTGCCTCGTACCCACGGTTCCGCTATTTTCACGCGTGGCGAAACACAATCTTTAGCAGTTACCACATTAGGTACAGAACGTGATGCACAAATTATTGATGAGTTAACCGGTGAAAGAACAGATCATTTCTTGTTCCACTACAATTTCCCACCGTATTCTGTAGGTGAAACCGGTTTAATTGGCTCACCGAAGCGTCGTGAAATCGGTCACGGACGTTTAGCAAAACGTGGTGTGGCAGCGGTAATGCCGACTTTGGAAGAGTTTCCTTATGTGGTGCGTGTGGTGTCTGAAATCACAGAATCAAACGGCTCTTCTTCAATGGCATCTGTTTGTGGTGCGTCTTTATCATTGATGGATGCCGGTGTGCCGATTAAAGCGGCGGTTGCCGGTATTGCAATGGGCTTGGTGAAAGAAGAGGATAAATTTGTCGTGTTGTCCGATATTCTCGGTGATGAGGATCACCTTGGTGATATGGACTTCAAAGTTGCCGGTACTCGCACAGGGGTAACTGCATTACAAATGGATATTAAGATTGAAGGAATTACACCTGAAATTATGCAGATTGCGCTTAATCAAGCAAAAAGTGCAAGAATGCATATCCTTAATGTGATGGAACAGGCGATTCAAACACCACGTGCTGATATTTCTGATTTTGCGCCTCGTATTCATACAATGAAGATTGATCCGAAGAAAATTAAAGATGTGATCGGAAAAGGTGGTGCGGTAATTCGTAGTTTGACCGAAGAAACCGGCACCTCAATCGATATTGATGATGATGGTACAGTGAAAATTGCCGCAACTGATAACAATGCGGCGAAAGCAGTAATGTCCAGAATCGAAGACATTGTCGCTGAAGTGGAAGTGAATAAAATCTACCAAGGCAAAGTGACTCGTATCGTTGATTTTGGTGCATTTGTTGCGGTGTTGGGCAACAAAGAAGGGTTGGTTCATATCTCACAAATTTCTGATGAGCGTGTAGAGAAAGTCAGTGATTATCTACAAGTTGGTCAGGAAGTGATGGTGAAAGTGGTTGAAATCGATCGTCAAGGACGTATTCGTTTGACAATGAAAGATCTTCAACCTAAAGCAGTGAATGAAGCTGAAACAACAAATGAAAACAGCGTAATTGAAGATCATTCAATAGACGCGTAAGATATAAGCAATGACGAATAACACCGTGGTTTTGCCACGGTGTTTTTGCCGAAAGTGTTGGGCTTAGTGCTAGTTAAGGCAGTGTTATGTGTCGATTGCAGAGAAGAGTTTGTTCATTTTTCTATTTTCCATTTTTTTCATTATGCTTTTTATTGGTGGGGTGTTCGAGTTCACCATTAAGTGTTTTGGGAACGGATTCACAATTAATATTTTCTGACACCAAACCGCAGGAACATATTGATCAGGAAGTAGTTATTGCCAAACTTAGTCAAGTGCTGCAATTAGAAAAAATGAACCGAGAGGATCGTGCCGCATTCTATTTTGAACGTGGTGTTTTATACGATAGTCTTGGTCTTTGGACATTGTCCAGATTTGATTTCGCGCAAGCGATTCAACTCAAACCAACAATGGCGGATGCTTATAATTATTTAGGGATTTATGCCCTAGTTGAGGGCGATTACGATGCAGCGATTGATTATTTTAATGCAGTGCTGACGCTCGATCCTCATTACAGTTATGCTTTCTTTAATCGTGGGTTAAGTTACTATTACTCTAACCGTTTTGCACCAGCGGAAGATGATTTAATTAAATTTTATCAAGAAGATACGACTAATCCATATCGCATACTTTGGTTATATTTCAATGAATTAAATCAGGATACTGATATGGCATTTTCTCGTTTGAAACAGCGTGCAAATAAACTTTCCAATCAATATTGGGGAACGAATATTGTACAGTATTATTTAATGCAAATTTCTTTATCTGAATTACAACAACGGATGAAGCAATATGCAGGGAAATCTTCCTCACAATATTCTGAAGTTTTAACGGAAACTTATTTTTACTTGGCAAAACAGCAATTAATGCAAAATCATCAACAGGATGCGATTACGCTATTTAAATTAGCAATGGTGAATCAAGTTTATAGCTTTGTAGAATATCGTTTTTCATTGTTAGAACTCTTGCGTTTAAGTGAAACTAAAGCCCCAGCACAAAGTAAGCCATAATATTATTAAAACGAAAATTTATACTTTGGTATTTACATGACAGAACAAACAATGACTTTTGCAGATTTAGGTCTGCCGGAAAACCTTTTATCTGCAATTTCAGACCTAGGTTTTATTAATCCTTCACCAATTCAGCAAGCGTGTATTCCACACTTATTAAATGGTGAAGATGTGCTTGGTATGGCACAAACAGGTAGTGGCAAAACAGCCGCGTTTGCATTGCCGTTATTAAGCAAAATCGATCTTGATAAAAAATATCCGCAACTTTTAGTGATGGCACCGACAAGAGAATTGGCTATCCAAGTGGCGGATGCGTGCGAACAGTTTGCGAAAAATTTAAAAGGCATCAATATTGTTACCGTTTATGGCGGTCAACGTTATGATATTCAATTGCGTGCATTAAAACAGGGTGCGCAAGTGGTTGTCGGCACACCGGGACGCATTTTGGATCATATTCGTCGCAAAACCTTGGATTTAAGTGCTTTGAAAGCCATTGTGCTTGATGAAGCCGATGAAATGTTACGAATGGGCTTTATTGAAGACGTTGAAACCGTGATGGCGGAATTGCCGGAATCGCACCAGACAGCCCTATTTTCAGCGACAATGCCTGAACCAATTCGTCGTATTACTCGCCGTTTTATGCGTGAACCTCAAGAAATCAAAATTCAATCGACACAACAAACTGCACCGGATATCACACAATCTTTTTGGTTTGTGAATGGCTTCAAAAAGAGTGAAGCGCTAGTGCGTTTCCTTGAAGTGGAAGAGTTTGATGCTGCAATTGTTTTTACGCGCACTAAAACCGGCACCACCGAAGTGACTGATCTGCTTGAACGTAACGGTTTTCGTTGTGCGGCACTCAATGGCGATATGACACAACAGCTGCGTGAACAAACACTGGATAAATTAAGAAACGGTCGTTTGGATATTGTGGTAGCAACGGATGTGGCAGCACGTGGTATTGATATTGATCGTATCAGTTTAGTGGTGAATTATGATATTCCGCTTGATCCTGAATCTTATGTGCATCGTATTGGGCGTACCGGTCGCGCCGGACGTGCCGGACGTGCGCTGTTGTTCGTTGAAGCGAGAGAGAAACGGTTGTTACGCAACATTGAACGTTTGATGAAGAAAACGGTTGATGAGGTGCAGATCCCGAACCACGAGCAGTTACAACAAGTTAGACGTGATAAATTCCGTCAGCGGATTACAGCACAGTTGGAGCATCACGATCTCGATCAATATCGTAGTCTATTGGAAGATATATTTGCGGCGGATCAATCACAGGAAGATATTGCCGCGGCAATGATGATGTTATTGCAAGGTAAACAGAAATTAATCCTGCCGCCAGATCCGGAAATTAAACCGGCACGTCGTGAGAACAGACGAGATCGTGCTGATCGGGAGCGTAGAGAAAATCCACGTTCGGCAGAGCGTCGTGGGGTAAGAAATGAATTGCCGATGGATCTTTATCGTATTGAAGTCGGTCGTGCCGATGGCGTAGAAGTTGGTCATATTGTCGGTGCGATTGCGAATGAGGGCAATATCAGCAGTCGTTATATCGGTCATATTAAATTGTATGATCATTATGCAACAGTGGAGTTACCGGTAGAAATGCCGAAACCTTTGTTGCAACATTTCCAACGTACTTATGTTGTTGGCAAACCAATGAAAATGTCTTTATTGGAAATGGCGAAAAATAGCGATGAAGGCAAACATTCGCCACGTAAAAAAGGGCGTGAGGGAGAATCTTTTACCAAGAGATCGCATTCCGGTAAAGAACGGAAATTTAAAGAAAATCGCAAAAAATTTGCGCGTCATTAATGAAGAATGGGCTTGTGTTGCAAGCCCTATTTTTAGGCTGAGGAGCGAAAAATGTCCAGTTTAAATAATATCAACGGGTTGGCAGCCAAATTGAATAATTATTGCGTCATTGAGATCAATGGTGTAGACAGCCAAACTTTTTTACAGGGGCAATTAACTTGTGATGTCGTCAAGATGAGCGCAAACAGCTCGACCTTAGCGGCGCATTGTGATCCGAAAGGTAAGGTGATTTCTTTATTCCGATTAATAAAATTTTCCGCAGAGCAATTTTGGTTTGTGTTTGACAACAGTTTGTTGCCGCTGGCATTACAGCAGTTAAAAAAATATGCGGTTTTTTCTAAAGTTACTTTTGTTGAGAAAAATTTGCACATTGCCGCCTTTAGTGAAGATTGTCTGCCGAATGATTTAATCACTGATGCAGAAGTCACTACAACAGCAGATAAAACATTAGTACGTGTTAATGCAGAGAATGATTTTTACCTGTTATTCAGTGAGAGCGAGCAAGTACAGTCGGAACAGGCAGAACAGTGGAAATGGCTGAATATCGTTAATGGTGAGCCGTTATTTACCGCAACGGCACAAGGGGAATTTATTCCGCAAGCATTAAATTTACAACATTTGGAACAGGCAATTTCGTTCACTAAAGGTTGTTATATTGGTCAAGAAACCATTGCGCGTGCTAAGTATCGTGGCGCAAATAAGTTGGCGATGTTTACCTTGGTGGCGGATGAGATTGAGGCGGTTGAAATCGGTTCCAGCGTGCAAATGGCGTTGGAAAACGGTTGGCGAAAAACAGGCACAATCATTAATTTTGCCCATTATCAACAGCAAACGTGGCTACAAGTGGTGTTGAATAAAGACGTACCGCCGGAAACACCGTTCCGTTTAGCAGAAGATGGCGCGGTTTACCAGCTATTGGAAAACAGATTTGAAGAGCAGTAAAATTTAAAGGCAGATCAAATGATCTGCCTTTTGCTTATTCGATATTTTGCACCTGCTCACGCATCTGTTCAATTAACACTTTCAATGTGACCGCAGCGTTGGTGATTTCGGTATTAATTGACTTGGATGCCAACGTGTTGGATTCTCGATTCAGCTCCTGCATCATAAAATCTAAACGGCGACCGACAACACCACCTTTGTTGATAATGTTGTTGGTTTCTTTGATGTGCATTTCCAAACGATCCAATTCTTCGGCAACGTCAATACGTTGTGCCAGCAAAATCATCTCCTGTTCCAAGCGGCTAGGTTCAAGCTGTAATTGCACCTCTTCAAAACGTTGTAATAAGCGTTCACGCTGCCATTGCAGCACTTCCGGCATTTTATTACGAACGAATGTCACTTCAGTGGCAATTGCTTGTAAACGAGTGCTAATCGCTTGCGCCAACTTTTCCCCTTCTCGTGCACGCATTGCAATAAAATCATCCAATAATGCATTGAAACCGGCAAGCAGCTCCTGATTAAGCTCATCGACATCAACGCCGGCATCTTCCACTACACCCGGATAACGTAGAATATCAATCGGATTAATTTGACCGTCATTTAATTCGGTTTTAATCCAATGCAAAGCCTCCATTACTTGGCGAGCAAACGTTTGATTAAGGTTTAATCCGGATTTTGCCTGATTTAATTCAATGCGCAAACTGCATTCGATTTTACCGCGTGATAAGCGTTGTCTTAATGTTTCTCGCAGTGTATTTTCTAACGCTCTGAACTGCTCGGGTAAACGAAAAAAAGTTTCCAGATAACGTTGATTAACAGAACGAATCTCCCAAACTGCACAGCCCCATTCTGCTTGGATTTCGTGGCGTGCAAATGCTGTCATACTATAAATCATTCATTACTTCTCTTATGGTGAAACTATAAAATCATCTTAACCAAATGATCTGCTTTAATCCGCTCAAAACGGCGCAAGATTTTTTGTACCGGCGCCGGATAATCGCTTGGTTTATCCAATTGTTGATAGCTATTAAGAATGGTAGTGTAAGTGCGTATTTCCGCCAATTCGGTGCAGGTTTGAGCAGTCAGCTTGTGATCCAAATCTTGAATCAGTAAACCGTTTTCTGCATCCAAACGCCAAGCACGCGGATTTAAATTATTACCAGTAAGCAAAATGTAATTGTCATCAACCCAAACGCCTTTAAGGTGATAACTGTTTTCACCGTCTTTCCATAGGCGGATAGTCAGCTGCTTATTATCAATAAATTCGGTGAACTTCCGCGCAAATTGGCGTAAGTTTTTCTCATAAAGATAAGGCAATGCCCCTGCCATTTTGAACGGTTCGGATGGCGGAATGTAGAAATCGTTCGCAGTTTTGTCTCCAACGATGATTTCAATTTTTTTGCCTTCGTGCAGCAAAGTGCGGATGCGTTGTTGTAATGAACGCGGAAAGTTGAAATAAGGTGTGCAAATCGTTAATTTTTGCTGAGTTACTACAAATAAGGCTTCAATCACTTTATTCAACAGATTGTTTTTACCCAGTCCGAACAGTGGTGTAACGGTGAATCTGCCGTCTTCAAGATGTTGTTTGGTACGGCAATGATATTTACCGGTTAAAATCAAATTTCTACGGAAAGAACGAATCGCAGGGCGTAACTCTTTGGTTGGTTTTCGCGCTTGATCAAGGCGATTTACCGCACAAATATCATTTAAATTTTGTTGGATAAATTCAACCAGACAGTCGGCTAATTGTGGATTGGTAATTTTTTGATAACGGTCGTAGCGATAACGATCCAGTTGATGCAAGTAGACATTGTTAATGCTTGCACCGCTATAAAGCACGGTATCATCAAAGATAAAACCTTTAATGTGCAACACGCCGAAAATCTCACGGGTGTTGATCGGCACCCCATAAACAATGACATCATCAAAACCGTATTTCTGACGCATTGCCGCATACCAATCGGCATTGCTGCTTTGTTGATTTTCACCGATGCGTCCACGTTGTGCACGATGCCAATCGACAAAAATTTTAATATCTAACTGCGGGTGGTTCTGTTTTGCTTGATAAACGGCCTCAAGAATCTCTTGCCCCGCCTCATCTTTTTCCCAATAAAGTGCGGTAATGTAAATGCGTTTTTTAGCCTGGCTGATAAGTTCCAGTATTTGCTGTTTAAATGCTTTGGAAGATAGGATAATTTCAACCTGTTGCGCTTCCAGTGTATACGCAGGCAAACGAGCTAATCTTCTTTTCGCACGATCTAATCTTGATAGTAACATAATATAATTATGGTTATGCGCAGCCATTATGACGTTGCGCTTTTCTATAAAATGCCTAAGTTTACAATTATTTGTTAAGACTTCTCAACTGTTTCAGTTATAATGGGCGAAATTTTCCTATTATCCAACCTGAAAATAATCCAATGAATAAAAAACCAGTTTTCCAAGAAAATAAATTCCGTTTTTCCGATAACAATCGCCGTCAGGATCGCACCGAACGTGATCAGAAAGGCAAATCACGTTTTTCAGATAAGCCACGTTTCGGCGATAAAAAACAGGATCGTTTCAATGACGACAAGCGATCAGGCTTTTCGGATCAAAATAAATTCCGCCAACCACGTGAACCACGTTCTATTTGGGGAGATAAACAGCAGATTACCGCACATAAAGCAGGTACGCTTGGCGAGGGAAGTGTAACGGTAACGATTAAATCCAATGTGCCACAACAAAAAGTGAAAAAGAAAGGTGCGTTATCGCCACGTGCACCGGAAAATATCCGCCAAAATCGTGCCGAAGAAGTGAAAGTTTATGGCGAAGCGGCGTGTTTTGCCTTATTTGAACATCGTCCACAAGATATTGTGCGCTTATGGGTCACGCAGGAATTAACGAAAAAAGCCGGCGAAATGATGAGCTATTTAGCAGAAAATAAAAAGGCTTATCACGTGGTGAAAGGGGACGAATTGCAGCTTGTCAGTGGTACGGAGCATCACGGCGGCATCTGTTTATTAGTGAAAAAACGTCCGCCGTTAATGCTGAAAAGTTATTTAGAAACGCCTAGAAAACGAGATTGTATTGTCGTATTGGATGGCATCGGCAATGCAGCGAATATTGGCGGTGTCTTGAAAACATTGGCATTTTATGGCGTACAGAATGTGGTAACAGATAAGATTGATACAGTACAAAGCCCGGCAGCAATGCGTGTTGCTGAAGGTGGTATCGAATATTTACGTTTATTTGAAGTCGCACATCCGACATTAGCGTTAGATTTGTTAAAACAGGCAGGTTATCAACTGATACGCGCCAGTTTATCCAAACAGGCGATTGCACTAAACAAATTAGAGTTACAGGACAAAGTGGCAATTGTGTTGTCGGAAAATACGCTTAAGGATCTCGATCCTGAAGTCACCAATGTGGCACTATCAACAACCAATCCGCTTGCAACCGGATTAAATGTGGCAGTGACCGCAGGCGTATTATTGTCTAAATGGTATTTCTAGCGTTGTCGACATAAACGCTAAAAGTTTTGTTATAAAAATCCGCACCTTGATGAGTTGGAATTGAGAACAGCCTTTAAGATGCGGATTATTTTTTAGTCAAACTCCAACTCAACCTGTTCTTCACCGACAAAAGCGGTTAAATCGGAAATCAGATCATCGTGCGGTGTAATACGCCATTCAATGCCTAAAGTCAGCATTGCCCGACCTTTCGGGCTGTCATAATAGATATGAATCGGAATGGTGCCTTGTGCATAAGGGGTTAATATCTGTTTAAAGCGGTCGATAAAGTCGTTATTTAACTGCTCCTGTTTAATCGCAATCGCTAAACTTTTTACTACACGCTGGCGGATTTCTTCCAGTGTATTGATCTCTCTGGCAATCATTCGGATGCCGCCGGTGAAGTCATCCGGAATAACTGATCCGCTAACGATAACAATATGATCTTTATGGATTTTTTCTTCAAATTGATCCAATGCATCGGAGAACAGCGTAATATCCATTCTGGCGGAGCGGTCATCCAAGGTAAGAATACCTAAGCGATTACCACGTTTCGTGACCAATGAACGGAAATTAACCACCAAGCCGGAAACCGTGCAGCTTTCGCCGCGGCGAGTGACGCTCACTTCGGATAAACGGTTACTGTAGTGAGATAACTCTTTTAAATAACGGCTGATAGGATGGCTGCTTAAATATAAGCCCAAGGTTTCCTGTTCGCCGTCCAATACCATTTTTTCTGTCCATTTAGGGGTATTGGCATAGGCTTGCTCTACCTGTTTCGGTGAACTTGCCAATACGCCGAACATATCGGTTTGACCCAACGCTTCATCTTTGGCGTGTTGATCCGAAGCCTTGAGGGCATCTTCCAAATTTAAGGCAATCGCCGCGCGGTGAGGCCCAAGTTTATCTAAGGCACCGGCTTTGATCAGATTATCAAAAGTACGGCGGTTAATTTTGCGTAAATCGACTCTGGCGCAAAGATCAAACAGATCACGGAACAGGCCGCCTGATGTTCTGGCTTCAATAATATTTTCCACCGGCGCTTCGCCTACACCTTTAATTGCCCCTAAGCCATAAACGATTTCCCCTTTTTCATTTACGCTGAAGCCGTATTTGCCGGTATTAATATCAGGTGGTACGACTTTTAGCCCCATCCGTAAGCTTTCATCATAGAAATTGACGATTTTTTCCACTTTGTCCATTTCCGACGTCATTACCGCTGCCATAAATTCGGCTGGGAAGTGTGCTTTTAGCCAAAGTGTTTGATAGGAAACCAACGCATAGGCGGCGGAGTGTGATTTGTTGAAACCGTAACCGGCGAATTTTTCCACCAAATCGAAGATTTTCATTGCCAATTCACCGTCAACGCCGTTTTTAATTGCGCCCTCTTTGAAGACAGAACGTTGTTTTGCCATCTCTTCCGGTTTCTTTTTCCCCATTGCACGACGTAACAAATCCGCGCCGCCCAAAGTGTAACCGGCAAGAACCTGTGCAATTTGCATCACCTGTTCTTGATATAAAATAATGCCGTAGGTCGGGTCTAAAATCGGTTTAAGCGATTGATGTTGATATTCGGCATCAGGATAGGAAATTTCCTCTTCACCGTGTTTACGACGAATAAAGTTGTCTACCATTCCGGATTGTAATGGGCCCGGACGGAATAACGCCACCAATGCGATGATGTCTTCAAAACAGTCCGGTTTTAAACGTCGGATGAGGTCTTTCATCCCACGAGATTCAAGCTGGAAGACCGCTGTTGTTTGTGCATCCAACAGCAATTTAAAGGATTTTTCATCATCCAACGGAATATGATGAATATCGATTTCCGGTTTCCCCTCACGGCGCATACGTTCATTAATCATATCAACCGCCCATTGGATAATAGTGAGCGTGCGTAAGCCTAGGAAGTCGAATTTCACCAAGCCGGCATATTCGACATCGCTTTTATCAAAATGGGTAACCGGGTGTTTCCCTTCGGAATCACAATAAATCGGCGAAAAGTCGGTAATTTTACTTGGTGAAATCACCACGCCACCGGCGTGTTTACCGGCATTTCGGGTAATTCCCTCCAATTTCCGCCCCATATCGATCAGCTCTTTAACCTCTTCATCGCTGTTGTAGGCCTCAACTAATTTCGGTTCGGCATCAAATGCTTTTTGTAAAGTCATACCGGGATCAGGCGGAATCAGTTTTGCAATGCGATCGACAAAACCATACGGGTGACCAAGCACACGTCCGACATCTCGAATTACTGCTTTTGCCGCCATAGTACCGAAAGTGATAATTTGCGATACAGCATCTCGTCCATACATCTGTGCCACGTGTTCAATCACGCGGTCGCGACCGTCCATACAGAAATCGACATCGAAATCGGGCATTGAAACACGTTCCGGATTTAAGAAACGCTCAAAGAGCAGATCAAATTGCAGCGGATCAAGATCGGTAATCCGAATGGAATAAGCCACTAAAGAACCGGCACCTGAACCTCGTCCCGGCCCAACCGGAATATTGTTATCTTTTGACCATTGGATAAATTCCATCACGATTAGAAAGTAACCGGGGAAGCCCATTTGGTTGATCACTTTGAGTTCGGTTTCCAAGCGTTCATCATATTTAGCTCGTTTTTGTTGGCGTTCCTGTTCATCGGGGAAAAGCACTGCCAAACGTTGTTCCAAACCGGTTTTTGCTTGCTGAATTAAATAGTCTTCAGTGCTTAAATCGCCGGTCGGGAATTGCGGTAGAAAATATTGACCTAAGCGAATGGTGACATTACAACGTTGCGCAATATAAACGCTGTTTTCGAGTGCCTGTGGCAGATCGGCGAACAGCTCGCACATCTCCTGTTCGCTACGAAAATATTGTTGTGGGCTATATTTTTTCGGACGATTCGGATCATCCAACGTATAACCGTCGTGAATAGCGACACGGATTTCGTGAGCCTCAAAATCCTCTTCGCAAAGAAACATTACATCATTGGTCGCCACCAGCGGAATTAGGTGCTGTTCCGCTAAGTTGACTGCCAGTTGCAGATAATGCTCTTCATCGTTACGACCTGTGCGGCTGATAGCAAGATAAAAATGATCTGGAAAATAGCGTTGATAAAAGGCTAAACAGTTTTCGGCGGCATTTTGATTGCCTCTGATGAGAAACTTGCCGACATCGCCGTCTTTACCGCCGGAAAGAATAATGATGCCTTCGGCGTGCTCAATCAGCCATTCGCGGTCGATCATCGGATATTCACGATAACCTCGTTGATAGGCACGGGAAAGCAGTAAAGTGATATTTTGATAGCCAGCGTTATTTTTGGCGAGCAACGTTAAACTGAACGGCTCGTCCGCAAGCTCTTCGCTATTGACTAAAACATCTGCACCGACAATTGGCTTGATACCTTTGCCTAAAGTGGCACCATAAAACTTCACCAAACCACAGAAGTTGGTGAAATCGGTTAATGCCATTGCCACCATCTGTTGCTTTGCACACTCATCCACCAATGTTTTTACTTTGGGTAAACCATCAATCATTGAGAAGTCGCTATGAACGCGCAAATGAACAAATTTCGGTGCTGACATAATTTTTCCTAAAGGCTGTTTCACATTAGAAAAGGTGCGAATTAACGCACCTTTCTGCATACATTAAAGAGAGATATTATTATAGATTAAAAAAGAGTTTTTCACGTTTCCATTTATCAACGGTGAAAGTTTTGATGGTTAATGCGTGAATGGCATTGCTGGCGAGATGATCCATTAATGGCGCATAAATCATCTGCTGTTGTTTGACGCGTGAGAGATCGGCAAACTTGTCGCTAACTGCAATTACATCGTAATGTGCATTTTCGCCGCGCACATAAACTTCATCTAAATCAAGAGCTTGTTTCAATAATTGTTCAATTTCTTTTGGATCCATAAATGTTCTCTACTTGTTGATTAAATAGTGATGTAACCATTGGTCTAATGAAAATAGGGCAGCCAGATTTTTGCATTGTTCCGGTAGATTAATTAATCGCACTTTTTCAGCCGGATTCAATAGCAATAATTCGGTCAGTAAAGCAAATCCGGCAGAATCAATATGGCTGATTTGTTGTAAATCCCACACCAGCTGTTGGCAACTTTGCAAATCGGCATTCGCTTTCAAGCTGAATTGCTGACGTTGTTGCCATAATTGCGGCACGGTTTCACGATTCAATATGCCGTTTAAAGTGACAACGGCTTGTTGTTCGACCTGCTCCAGCTGCCAGATTAAATTATCATCGCTCATCAAAAATTCCTTAATGACTGCAATTTTATTTTTTATCTAAAGTGACCGGCATACTTGCTGATTTTGCGATCTGTGCGGTGAGTGCTTCAATGCCCTGTTTACGTAGGACACCACTCCACTCATTTTTCTTGGTTTCAACCATACTCACGCCTTCAGCTGCCATATCGTAAGCTTGCCATTGATTGGTTTTACTGTTTTTACGCCATTTGAAATCCAATTTAATCGGCGCTGCACCGTTGTTCTGTTCAACGGTCACACGAATATTGACAATATTTTTGCCGTCAACCGCTTTTTCAGGCTCAATGGTGACTTTTTGTCCGTTATAAAAAGTCAAAACCTGTGCATAAGATTGTTCAATAAAGTTGCCGAAAGCCGTGAAAAATTGCTCACGTTGTTCCGGTGTGGCGGTTTTGAAGTAATTGCCTAACACTAATGAGCCGGCATATTTAACGTGCACATAAGGCATTAAATCCTGTTTTACAATAGTGCGTAAATAGTTTGGATTTTGCTTAATTTTGCTCTGATTCTGCGTAATATCGGCAAAAAGTTTATCGGATGCCTGATGCATTAATTGATAAGGATTCTGTTCGGCATTGGCAAGCAAACTGGCCAACATTAAGGCGATGGCGATAAACGGCAAAGCCATTTTTTTGAGATAGCGTTGTAACATCTTTGTTCTCCTTTAAGCTAATTTATTCTTTATTAGTTTCGTTTGATTCTGTGGCGGCATCATTGGATTTTTTATCGCCATAGATAAATTGCCCGATTAAATCTTCCAGCACCATTGCTGATTTGGTATCAACGATTTTGCTACCATCTTTCAACATTGGGGTTTCACCATCATCAAAACCGATATTTAAAGCAATATATTGTTCGCCTAATAAACCGGCGGTTTTGATCGATAATGAACTGTTATCCGGAATTTGATTGTATTGCTGATCAATCACCAGCGTTACTTTCGGCAAATAGGTGGTCGGATCCAATTCAATTTTGCTGACACGACCGACAACGACGCCGCCAATTTTCACCGGTGCTCTCACTTTCAGACCGCCTATATTATCAAAAGTTGCCTCTACGCGGTATGTTTGCGATTCACTAAAGTTTTGAATATTGGCAACTTTCAACCCAAGGAAAACTAAGGCGGCAATGCCTAATAATAAAAAGAGCCCAACCCAAAATTCATATTTCATTGCGTTTTTCATAAATTATCCTTTTTGCTTAATTTCCGCCGAACATTAATGCCGTTAAAATAAAATCTAATGCCAATACCACTAAAGAGGCTTGTACTACGGTTTTGGTGGTGGCTTGACTGATACCTTCCGACGTCGGCAAGGCATTGTAGCCGTTAAACAATGCGATCCAAACTACACTGAGCGCAAAGCATAAACTTTTAATGATGCCGTTACCGATGTCTTTGCCCCAAACAACGGAACTTTGCATTACCGACCAGAAACTGCCGCCGTCAACGCCTTTCCAATCAACACCGACCAAAGATCCGCCCCAGATGCCGACAGCAGTAAAAATTAAGGCAAGTAACGGCATCGCAATCATTCCTGCCCAAAAGCGCGGTGCAATCACGCGTCTGAGCGGATTAACCGCCATCATTTCCAGACCGGAAAGCTGTTCTGTCGCTTTCATTAAACCGATTTCTGCTGTCAGCGCAGAACCGGCACGACCGGCAAACAGCAATGCGGTTACCACCGGTCCAAGTTCACGCAACAGCGATAAGGCAACCAGTTGCCCTAAACTGGTTTCAGCAGAAAAATCGACCAAAATGACATAACCTTGTAAACCAAGCACCATTCCGATAAAAAGACCGGAAAGCACAATAATCAGCAAGGATTGCACACCTAACACATATAACTGTTTGACGACTAAAGGAAAATTTTTTCTAAATTGAGGAACGCCGACTAATGCGCCATAAAGCATTAAGGCGGATTTCCCCAAAGTGCGCAACCAATGCACGCCACGTTTCCCTAGCCGCTCAATAATCGTGATTTTCACTGGAATAATTCCTCTTCATAGTTTTTCGCCGGATAGTGGAATTTGACCGGACCGTCTGCCTGTCCGGATAAAAATTGAACCACACGCGGATCTTGACTTTGCCGTAGTTGTTGTGGCGTGCCTTCCGCAATAATTTTTTGTTCAGCCACGATATAAGCATAATCGGCAATACTTAAAACTTCGGTGACATCGTGTGAAATGACGATAGATGTCAGATTCAAGGTTTGATTTAATTTTTTGATTAAATCAACAATCACGCCCATACTGATGGGATCTTGCCCGGTAAAGGGCTCGTCATACATAATTAAATCCGGATCCAATGCAATCGCACGTGCCAATGCAGCACGGCGTGCCATTCCGCCTGATAATTCATTAGGCATTAAATCTGCTGCGCCACGTAAGCCGACAGTTTCCAATTTCATTAACACCATTTTGCGAATAATGCTTTCCGGCAGTTTGGTATGTTCGCGAATAGGAAAAGCCACATTCTCAAAGGTGGTTATATCGGTAAATAACGCACTTGACTGGAACAACATTCCCATCCGTTCCCGCACCTTATAAAGGGCTTTGCTGGATAAATTACAAATATCTTGACCATCAAACAGAATTTGACCTTGCTCCGGAATTAATTGACCGCCGATGAGTTTCAATAAAGTCGTTTTACCAATTCCGGAAGGCCCCATAATCGCGGTGATTTTGCCCTGTTCGATCTTTAAATTCAGACCGTTATAAATCGTTCTTTCACCGCGTTTGAAAATGAGATCTTTCACTTCGATAAGAATATCTTGCATCTGTTTTGCCTTATGTTCTTGATCGTAAAGCCGCTATTTTAACAGAAGAAAGCGTTTTGTTGAAAAATAACTCATTAATAACGATTTTATGCTATTATTTTGCGGCTAAAATTTTACTGAAAAAGGTATTTTGTTTATGTCCATTCGTTGGAATATTTTACTTGCAGTGATTGTGTTTGCTTTGTTGGCGTGGCTCTATTCATTACAGCAGAATGATATGCCGACTTTAGTGAAAGATGATTCCGCACCGGAATATATCGCCAAACAGATGACAACAACAGTGTTCGGTCCGACCGGCTCAATTCAATATCAGGCGCAATCCAGTAATGTCGATTATTTTAATAATGATAAGACCGTATTCAGTCAGCCGATTCTGTATGTTTATGATGAAAATCAGATAAAAACTTGGCGTTTACAGGCGGATACCGCCACATTGACGGATAAGGATAAATTGACTTTGCGGGGCAATGTGAAATTGCAAAGTTTAGTTGAAACTTCAAAGTTGCAGACGATTGATGCAGAGCGGGCGTTTGTCAATTTAACGACACAGGATATAACATCTGATACAATGGTGACCTTGACCGGGCTGAATTTTACCAGTCAAGGAAAAGCATTGGATGGCAATTTGAGAAAAGAATCCGCAACATTAAAAGAACAGGTTAAAACATATTATGAAATCCAAAAAAATTAATTTTGCTTTTGCGTTACTCGCTTTATTTGTCAGCTATTCGGCAAATGCGTTGACCGGTGATTCCGAACAACCGATTAACATCGAGTCGGATAATCAATCGTTAGATTTAACCAATAATGTTGTGACTTTCAATACCAATGTGGTGATTACGCAAGGCAGTGTCAAAATTAATGCCGATAAAGTGGTGATTACACGCCCGAACGAGAAAGAGAAAGCCGATAATAAAAAAGAGACGGTGGATGCTTACGGTAAACCGGTGAAATTCCAACAGAAATTGGATAACGGCAAAATGGTTTACGGCAATGCAGACAAAGTCCATTATGATTTAGGCAAAGAGTTTTTAACGCTTATCGATAATGCGCAGTTGAAGCAGGAAGACAGCCGTATTAATGGCGATATCATCACTTATGATGTGAAAAAACAACAGTTGAAAGCGAATGGTAACGGTAATTCTCGTGTGAAAACCATTTTGATTCCAAACCAATTAAAATCAAATTAGAGCATATTTATGTCAGTTTTATCTGCTGAACAGTTAAGTAAAAGTTATAAAGGTCGTCCGGTGGTTAATGGTGTCAGTTTAACGATTAATTCCGGTGAAATTGTTGGATTGCTTGGGCCGAACGGTGCCGGTAAAACAACAACTTTTTATATGGTGGTGGGGTTGATTAGTCACGATCAAGGTAAGATCACTATTGATAATCAGGATATTAGTCGCCTGCCGATGCATCAGCGTGCCAAACAAGGGATCGGGTATTTGCCACAAGAAGCTTCGATTTTTCGTCGTTTATCCGTGTATGATAATTTGATGGCAGTGCTGGAAATTCGTAAGGATTTAAGTAAAGAACAGCGAGTCGAGGAATTGGAACGTTTGTTGGAAGAGTTTCATATTACCCATATTAAAGACAATATCGGTCAATCATTATCCGGAGGTGAACGCCGTCGGGTTGAGATTGCGCGTGCATTGGCAGCAAATCCGAAATTTATTTTGCTGGATGAGCCTTTTGCCGGGGTTGACCCGATTTCCGTATTGGATATTAAAAATATTATCAAAGGGTTGCGTGATCGTGGTTTGGGGGTGCTGATCACCGACCACAATGTGCGTGAAACCTTGGATGTTTGCGAACGTGCTTATATTGTGAGCGCAGGCACGATGATTGCCGATGGCACGCCGCAGCAGGTGTTGGCGGATGAGCACGTCAAACGCGTTTATCTGGGCGAACATTTTAAACTGTAACAAGTGGCTGAAATATGAAAATCACTGATTTTTTACAACCGCAAAATATTCGTACCGGTTTGCTCTGTTCAAGTAAGAAGCGAGCATTCGAGCTGATTTGCAGTTTAATCTCACCACAAACGGAAGAGAGCGAAATCACCTGTTTTGAAGCGTTGTTTAATCGAGAAAAAATGGGCAATACCGGCATCAATAACGGCATTGCCATTCCGCACGCAAAATTAGCGGTGGGTGATAAACCGGTGGCAGTGTTTTTGCAGTTGGATACACCAATAAAATATGAATCAGCCGATCATCGTGATGTTGATTTAATCTTCGCTATTCTGATTCCGGAAACCTGTTGTTCAAGCTGTTCGGCATTATTGCCTTATTTAGCGGAATGTTTTTCAGATAAGAATCTGTGTAAGCAATTACGTTTGGCAAAAAATCCTGAAGAAGTATGGTCTATTTTTGTTGCTTTTGATCATTCGGAACATCAGGATAATCAGGCGGAACAGGTGGAAGAAACCAAGGAAAGTGAGCAAACTAGATAAATAGCTTTTCGTTGAGTGTGGGGGATCGATTTATGGAACTTGTGATTATTAGCGGTCGTTCTGGGGCAGGGAAATCCGTTGCATTAAAAGCGCTTGAGGATATCGGTTATTACTGTATTGATAATTTGCCATTGTTTCTTATTCCCCAATTAATTGAGAAATTAGGCAGTGGACAGCAGACAGTTGCGATTAGTGTTGATATTCGTAATATTCCGCTGGATGCAAAGGAACTGGAATCGATTTTGGAACAACTGCCGCACTCCTGTAATACGAAAATTATCTATCTTGATGCAGATCGTAACAGTTTGATTCGCCGTTATAGTGATACACGCCGTTTACATCCATTGTCTAAAGAGAATCTCTCGTTGGAAGGATCGATTGATTTGGAAAAAGAGCGGCTTGAGCCATTGTTCCAACACGCTAATTTTATTATTGATACTACCAACCTTTCCACTCACCAGTTGGCGGAAAAATTACGGGAATTTGTACGTGGTAATGCCGACAAAGAGTTACAAATTATTATTAAATCTTTTGGTTTTAAATATGGCATTCCACAGGATGCGGATTATATTTTTGATGTTCGATTTTTACCGAATCCGCATTGGGAACCGAAATTGCGCCCTTTAACTGGTTTGGATCAACCGATAATCAATTTTCTACGTCAATATGATGTGGTACGTGAATTTATTTATTCTACCTGTAATTATATTGAAACTTGGTTGCCTTTATTGGAACAGAATAACCGTAGTTATTTGACGATTTGTATTGGTTGTACTGGTGGCAAACATCGTTCTGTTTATATTGCACAACAATTAGCAGAATACTTTAAAGCGAAAGGAAAAAATATTAAAATTCAGCACAACTCCTTGATTCGTCAAGAACATAAAAACAGTACAAATTAACTCCTCAATTTTGCGAATGTGTAGCTCAGCTGGATAGAGCAATCCCCTCCTAAGGGATAGGTCGGCGGTTCGAACCCGCCCACGTTCGCCATTTTTAGGTTTTCTAACGTTCGCCAACGTTCTTTAGTGCTGCTAAATCTTTTTAAAAACAAGTATTTATCTTCTTTTTATGTGTTTTAGCGGTTTTTTATGATTGCTTATAAATTTGTTTTTTAACTCCCCATTTAACTCCCCACGTTAGATGGATAATTTTTGGGGAGTTAAATTTCCGTTATCTTTCATAAAAAAGAGGCTAAAGACGATGAGCAGAATAGTAAAACCATTAACCAATACCGCTATTCAAAACTTAAAACCAACAAATAAAGAGTACACAAAATCAGACGGAAACGGGCTTTATATAAGAGTTCGTTCAAATGGATCTAAATATTGGTATTTTTCCTATAAGTTTTTAAATCGTTCAAGAAAGATCAGTTTGGGTGAATATCCGTTTTTATCTTTAGCGGCAGCTAGAGAGTTGGCACAGACCTATAAAAGCCTTTTATTGAGAAATATTGATCCGGTTGAATATTTGCAGGAACAGAAAAATAAATTGTTGTATGAAAACATTACATTGTCGGAAATGGCGAAAAAATGGAAGGATAAGAGAATAAGTCAAAAGAAATTTAAAATAGAAACTATTAACGAAGCCTATAGGCGAATTGAGATCCATATTTTGCCGGTTATTGGCAATGTACCGATAAAGGACGTGTCAATATCTTCTGTTATGCCGGCGTTGGAAGCATTAAAGAATACTAATACACTTTATAAAATTAATGTTTCGTTAAGGCAAATATTGCAGATGGCAGAGGATGAAGATTTGATTAATAAAAATCCTTTGCGTAGATTGCACGAAGAATTTAACTATATTCCTCCAGAACACCAGCCCACAATAGCTCCGCATAAATTACCCAGTTTATTTAGAGCGTTGAATAATGCCAATATTCAACGCCCTACAGCATTGTTGATTGAATGGCAATTATTAACAATGTTACGACCGGCGGAAGCGGTCAGTGTTGAATGGTCAGAGATAGATTTTGAAAATGATGCGGTTCATATTCCAGCTGAAAAAATGAAAGGTAGGAAGCGAGCGCATAGCGTTCCGTTATCTAAGCAGGCACTTTATATTTTAAAGCAGATGAGGCAATTTACAGGCAATAGAAAACATATATTTGCTAGCTATTCCTCACCTTATGACAAGCCAATGAGCACGCAGTCCGCAAATGTAGCGTTAAAAAGGATGGGATTTAAAGGGATATTGGTTTCGCACGGCTTGCGGTCGATTGCTAGTACTTATTTGCACGAGTTGGATCGATTTTCTTCAGAAGCGATAGAATTGTGTTTGGCGCACGAGAACAAAGGGAAGGTTCGCGCGGCATATGATAGATCCAGAAAATGGAAAGCGAGAAAAGAGATAATGCAAGAGTGGGGGGATTATGTGGAAGGTTGCAAAATTGAAGCTATTAAAGCGTTATAGCTGATTTTATAGGGCCGCACTACTTTTGGTGCGGTTCTTTTGTGGTATGGCTGAAGCTGATGCGCATTACAAATTGATGTTTACATTGTTCGTTGGTGCAAAAGAATTCTATTTCAGATAAATCCTGATTGATTGCTTTAACGTTTAATATTTTCGCTTTGCTTTGGCATACAGTGCATTTATGAGTCAGTGTTCTAGGCATTGGCCCCCCCCTATTAACTGAAATAATTTTTTAGCAATTGTTATCACGTAAATTTAAAAAAATCTGTTATATAACAATAACTTATTTTATGGTTGCTAATTTTATCACTTTTTCATAACTGAAAAATACTGAAATTAACTGTAATTTTTTCAGTTAAGAAAACAGGAAAAAAAGAGGATATTTTCTTTATTTTCAATAGATTAGAAATTTTTAACGCTGAAACTTAACTGAAAAAATACAAAAATTTATTATAAAAAACGAAGGTGAGCGAGTGAATTTTTCGTGACGTGCGTTTTTCCGTGAAATTTTATCTATATGTCTATTTATTGAACTACTAACGCTAATAATATCATTCTTTTTATGTGATGAGGCTTATCACATTATCAATATATTTCTATTTTTATATAACAAGACTAATATTTTTATATTCTATGAAGTTAGATAGGGCTATATAACGTTAAATTTCAAGGGATATAAAATGGATAATGATAAAGAAAGATTTATCAGATTAAATGAAGTGATAAAAAAAACAGGATTGAGCAAAGGAACGATTTACAAATATATGAAAGAAGGAACATTTCCGAGCAATATTCCTATATCAGATAAAGTTGTCGTTTGGCTTGAAAGCGAAGTGGATCAATGGATCAGCGATAAAATTAATGAGTATAAATCAAGGAGACAAAATGTTATTAGATAGACTTAGACAAGAAGAAAAATTCAAAGAGTTGTTAGCGATAGTTAAACAGAAAGAAACGTTCTTTTATCAGATACAAGATCGAATATTGACTATAAAGAAAACAATAGACAGAAACAAAAGTATATTAAAAGCATTGGCTTCAGATAATGAAGAACTACAACAGCAAATAAATGATATTACTATGGGTGATGATGTCACGTCTTCTGTTTCTAAAATTGATGAGTTATCAGATTTAATATCAGTTAATGAGAAAAAACAAAATGCTTTTAAGGTTGCTAATGACAAGCTAGAGATGCAAAAAGAATATTTATTGCTTACCGAATATCAAAACGCAGACAGAGAGCTTATAAGGGCTTATAGTAATTTATATGAATATGGCAGAGAATGGATAGCCGAAAACATTTTTTTAAGCGAAATAATGGAAGATTTTAACTTATTTTTTAGTTTCTTCTGTAATCCGTACACACCATTTAAATTTAAGAGTGATGAGGATAAGAAAAGCGGTTTTATGCAAAAAATTAAGGAGCTATTAATAGATAAAGTAGAGTTGATGCCGGTTGCTGAATTGACAGGCTATAATAAACTTTTTGAAGTTAATATAGGTCATTTTGAGAACGCAAAAAGGCTAAAAGAACTAGAACAGATTTTAAAATAACTTTGTAATTAGGATGAGCTACAACCGCACCTCGAGTGCGGTTTTTTATTGATAAAAACGATAAAAACCATATTGAACTACTATAAACTATAATTTAAAATACTGTTATTTTATACAGTATGGGGCAAATAATTATGGGTATTGGTGTTCTCGATTCAGATTTTATTAGTGCAAGAGATTTACAGATTGAATATTTTTCAAGAACAGGAAAAGAAATAAATATTAATATTTTATTAGAAGTAGCCTTTTTAAAAGTTTATTTTTACCTTAGCTATTCAAATGAAATATTAAAATTTGCAAATGGTGCTTTTGAATCTTTGTTAGATAAATCAAATATTAGTTTTAATCTTATACACCCTTCTGGTCAATATATTTTTTCTTATAATAATAATCATATGGGTACATCGCCAAAAATAATAAATAATAAAGATGAATCCTATTACTTTAATCCTTTTAATTTATCTGCAAAAGTAATTTATAAACAAAAAGTAAATAAAATTTTTAAAGATATAGATTGTTATAATATTGTTTTAAATCATGATATAAAATTTAGTAGTTTTTTTATTGCTAGATTTAATGAAGAAAATAATAACCACATTAATTTTATATCTAAATATAGTCTATTAGAAAATAGATTTATTGATGATAAGTATACAGATGAAGAAGTTGCAGAGTTAAAAATAAAAATTTATAACGTTAGTATAGACTCTATTAGTAGAGTAGCTAACCTAGATTCTATTTATTTTTTAAAGAGTGATATTGATTCTATATTAAAACTATATGATTTAAGCATTAATAATGAGCTTATTGAGTTAAGTGAAAGAGATACGACATATAGAGAAACAAATAAAGAATTAAGCTCAACAAAAGAAGAAAATATAATACAAAATAAGAAAATAGAACCTAATAAAGATCTAAGTTCAACAAAAGAAGAAGCCTACAAACAAATAATAAAAGGGCTGATTTGTCTTGCTAATCCTAATTTTGAATATCCTTTAAAGCGTAAAAAAATGCTGAAATCGGACAATAGCTACAATTGCAATGCAATAGCAGATAAACTTGTTTCAGTGCTTGAAAAACTTAAAAATGAAGGAAAGATTGTAAGTAATACTAGAGGAAACACCACTGTTAGAACATATATTGATGATATTATTAAGGAATTAAATCAAAAATAATAATAACAGATTATAGAAAGGCTTAAGTTGGCAGGCTTAAGCCTTTTTTATTTGTGTTTGAAAATTGTTATAGAACAATAACTTATAAATTAATTTTGTCAGATTTCAAAAATTTTTGCCAATTTGACAAATTTCATTTTGTCCGCTTTATAAAATCCGCTTGCAATCATTCAAGAACGTTGGAAGATGCAAAAAATTTTTTATAGATAAACAACACAGGCGGAGAAGTTATGAAAAACAGAGCAAAAATTAATCAGATTATTTCAGAAATTTTTAATGATTACAGCAGCCAACCCATATCCAACATTTATGAGCATTTAGAAACAGGAAAACAGGGTGGAATTGAGTTTATCAAAACCCTATTCTCTAAATCAGACTTTTTTAATCAAATTAATCTTGTTTTAGCGAATAACTTACAAGGAAATAAATTTAAAGGAGTCATAACAAGCCCAGCAACAGGAAGAAGAGAGGCTCGACAAAGCGCAAATTTAGGTTCAGACGGCTTTAAATTTGAATTGCAAGAGGTCGATACTGGCGTTGCTTTTAGCTGGAATCATTTGGACAGTCTAGCTGATTTGTATGAGAAAGATTTAAAAAATGAATATCTAGAACGCATTTTATCCACTATCGTTTTTGATATTTTGCAGATTGGCTGGAATGGGAAAAATTCCGCTTTAATGACTGAAAATACAGACTTATCCGATGTTGATAAAGGATGGTTAAAATTATTTGAGGAACAGAAACCGGAAAACATTATCCAACAAGGAAAAGAACAAAATATTATAAAGGTTTTTGGCGAAAATGCGGATTATAAAACATTGTCCGAACTGGCTTTTGCATTAAAAAGCAAGCTATTACCACATCACCAACAAAGAAATGATCTATTTCTTATGATTGGAAAAGATTTAATTTCAAAGCAAGAAAATTTATTAATAGATACAAGTAAAGCTATTCACAATGCAGAGCTTGAATCTATTAAATTTCAAAACGTTATAGCCGGTTTACCAGTTATCACTCCGCCGAATTTTCCGGCAAAAGGCACAGCAATTACAACATTATCTAATTTAAGTTTCTATATTGATCCAATAAGTTGCAGATTTTCAATAAAAAATGATGAAGAAAAGAAACAGCTTATTTATCGCTTTTATCGTCGTCAGTGCTATGTTGTTGAGGATTTAAATTTAATGGCAGCAGTAAATGAAAAAAATATTATTTTAAGTTAGCCGGAGGAAAAATGGAAACAAAGTTATTAACAATGAAAGAAGTCACGAAGATTGGTATTGGCAGCAAATCAACAATTTATAAATTATTAAAAAATGGCGATTTTCCAAAACCGATTAAATATGGTCGCTATAACAGATGGTCGCTATCTGATATTCAAGATTGGATAGCGAAAAATAACCCGAATAAGTCAATTAATTAAAGGCGGAAAGTATGAATACAGCAAAAGAGCTATTAAAGGCATTCAATAAATTGCCTATTAAAGAGCAAGTTAACTTTGTCAGAATGATGACTAAGAACGAGGAAGAAAATGCGCAACATTTCAACGTTGCTAAAACAGGAGCGCAGAAATTAAGCGATGAACAGCGAAATAATAAAAAAATAAATTTTGCAGTTTAAGTAGGAGAGGGAAAGTGAAGCGGTTAAAAGGTTTATTGATTAAATGCCCTATATGCGGAAATGGTTTAAACATCAGGGACTCTCAAAGACCGAGCGCTTGCTTGACTCAAGCGAGCGTTTATTGCGCTGATTGTCATTTAAAAGGCGTGATTAATGCGGAACTTTCGCAAATTCAATTGGCTGAATTCCATTCAGTGGCAGACAACCACCAATGGCAACAGGATGAAGAAATAAAAAAACGATTATTAAAAAAAAGCGCAATCACCAAAAACCGTTGATGATTGCACTGTTACTTTTATCCTTTTTAACTTGTATGGTTGTTGTTTGAACGAACAACGGATCTAATTATATGATAAATAACAAAAAAAGCTACTGTTTTGCTTTAAAAACAGAAAATAATATTAATTTATACTTGACAAAAAAATATAAACCACGTTATTTTACGAACGCTTTCACAAAATCGAAAGCCAGCCGTGACAAGCTGAATATTTTACAGGCGAACAGCACGCCAAAACGTGCTTTTTTTGTTCGTAGATTTCACACACCCCAAGAAAACCGCCTAGCGGTAATTCAATCTATGATGGCGTGTAGTGGGCAACCCTTTGCGGTTGGCTGCTTTCCTGTAAAGGCAGTTTGTCACCCTGCTACACGCTATCGCCAATCCGTGACAAGTTTAGCGATAGCCCTTGAACAATTATTTACAGGACTATTAGCAATGATCTATAAATTCTTATTGCTAGGCACACGCCTACACATTTCAACCTATGCCAACAGCGAGGCAAAAGCACGCCAATTTTTAAATTTACCCCGTGATAAAGCTATTTTTATCGCAAGAATTAAGGGGGGAAATTATGCGTAATTTAGCCTTGACAAACTCACCTAAACCAGCTTACACTTGCCACGCTTTCGCAAAATCGAAAGCCAGCCGTGGAAAGCTGAATAAACCAGAGGCGAACAGCACGCCAACCCGTGCTTTTTTTGTTCGTAATTTTCGCACACCTAAAGAACACCAATTTAAGGCGTGTTCATCAATGGTAGGGCGTAATAGGCACGCTTTAAGCGTGGCTAGTTTTCCTTTGGTACTAGTTTTCCACCCTGTTACGCTCTACCGCCAATCCGTGGAAAGATTAGCGGTAGTCTTTGAAAAATTACCCAAAGGACTATCAACAATGATCTATCAATTCAAAGCCGTGAGCCGTTTTGACTTACGCAATACCCAAAAACCAATCTCACTATTCCCACGTTATACGCTGAAAATTAACGCCGAAACGTTAAGTCAGGCAGTTGCAAAAGTTAGCCCATTTTTTGTTGTGTTAAATGTATATAACACCGGCAAAAATGGCGTTAGTACTTTCCACAAATTGGCTAAATAAGGCGGTAACTATGATCACTGAAAAAATTACATTAGCCAATGGCGCAGTTATTGAATTTTTCGCACCTGATTTGGAACAAATGCGCAATTTATTTCCAGATTATGATTACTTTAAGGCAATGAAAGAAGCGCGCAAGCAAAAGCGAGAAATTGCAAAGAAAAGAAAAAGACAGCTACAACAACAGAAACAAGCAAGAAGAAAAGCGAGGGGGGAATGATGGATACACAAAATAATTTTAAAGAGCTTTATAACTTATCAGAAGAAGTAGCGACAAGCCTTTCAGTCATAAAAGACGTTTTAATGTTGGCTGAAGAAATTATTATTTACGACCCCAAAAATGCAACAGGGAAAATACAGTCATTGCTGATGTCGCAAGTACCCTATATGGAAAAAGCGGAGGCTATGTGCAGTGATTTAGTTAAGAGTTTATACAGTTTAGCTAATCAAAATAAATAATATTTAATAAGGCGTTGTTGTTCTGTTTCAGGGCAACAACGCTATTTTTTAAAGAAGGTATTATGATGAACGGAAAACTAAAAAAAGCCCCTTTTTTAAAAGATCAACCGAATGCACCGCTTGATGAAATGATCATTTTAGCCGGTAGCGAGGCGTGGCAAGCGTGGGGAAATGGAAACGGGCAATATTGGCATTTATTAACGGAACGAATAAGAAGCGATTACAAGCAAAAGCCAGTAATTTTAGGTTATGACCAGTTGCAAGATTTGAGACTTTTTAGAATTGCGCCGGAAAATCAAAAAGCGATCCGTATCGCTCAATATGGCACGTTAAGCAGTGATCAAATTGATAGTATTTGCATTAACCTAGCCAAGCACACCGAAGCCGACAGCGTGTTGTTATGCAACAATGTAGGCGAATTAGAACAAGACTTAAGCGGTTATATTAAAAGAATTAGAGAGGGCGACAGCGTAGCGGAAACCGTGCAAAAAATGACAATGCCGGAAATTGAAGATAAAACGTTGCCTTATATCGAATATCGAGATGGCAAGTTAAGCGGTTTATATTATGTTGTTCCTAAAACAGATAAAGAAGGCGATATTATCAACGAAAAAGCAACGTGGCTTTGTGATAATCTTGCTATTGTTGGCCGTGGAATCAATCAAAATAACCATTTTTACTATATATTTGAATGGAAGCACGCACTAAATAAAACCATTGTTAGGGAAGCTATTCCAGCAGCTGATTTAGGCAAGGCGCAAGCGTGGGATCATTTTAAAAATAACGGTTTGAGAATGTCCGCTTGTGAACAGTTAAAGCAGCTTGTTGATTATTTTCACGCCAAAGGCGAATGTACTCAAAATTGGATTGTAACCAATATGACCGGATGGCAAGGCGGTGCTTATTTATTACCGAATGGCGAGATTATAGGCAACCCAAGCCAGCCAATCGCATTCACAGCTAAAAGCGCAAGCAAGCACGGCTACAGCACCGCCGGCACGTTGGAAAGTTGGCAAAATGAAATAGGGCGTTATGTTGTAGGCAATGCCACGATGATGTTAGGCGTTGCCACCGCGTTGGCGAGTCCTCTTCTAAATTTACTTAACGCCGAGCCGTTTGGCGTTCACCTTTACAACCAATCAAGCAAAGGCAAAACAACCACCTTGAATATTGCTAATAGCGTTTATGGCAACCCGAAAGAAATTATTTTAACGTGGAACACCACACCGCAAGGCATTAACAACGAAGCAACCGCAAGGAATGATGGATTTATCACGCTTGACGAGTTAGGGCAAGCCAAGCGATTTTATGAAGTTGAAAATATCGCATATTCACTATTTAACGGCAGCGGACGCATTCAGGGAATGAAAGAGGGCGGAAACCAAGAGATCAACCGCTGGAAAATCACCGCTTTATCAACCGGCGAAAAAGACCTTGAAACCTACTTGCAAAGCAAAGGTATAGCTATCAACGCCGGTCAATTGGTGCGCTTGCTCAATATTCCTATTTCAGAGCCGGCGCAATTAGGCGAATTCACCAACCAAAAAGCACACGCCGACCACCTCAATGAAATGGCGTTAAAAAATTATGGCGTGATAGGGCGCAAATGGATCGCTTTTTTAACAGAGAATAAAGCGTTAGTAGCGGAAACTTATAAAGCCTATAATCAACAATGGCTTAATAGATTACCGGCAGAAGCCAGCTCACAAGTGCAAAGAGTTGCCAGCCGTTTTGCTATTTTAGAAACCGCCTTGCAATTAGCCGCTAATTTGACGTTATGGAACGAAAAACAGAACAGCGAAGCATTAATAAAATGTTTTAATGATTGGCTTTCTGATTTTGGCACGAATAACCGAGAAAAGACGGTTATTCCTGAACAGTTGCTAGGCTGGATTTTTGAAAACAGAGATAGCCGATTTATTGAATATCCATTTAAACCGATAGAAAGCCCAATCAAGAACACCGCAGGTTATAGAATATTGGCAAGGCAAAACACAGAGGAACAGGAACATTTTTATATTTATCCAAAAGCCTTTAAGGAAGCGTTGGGCGAATATCCGTTAAAAATCGCTTGCCCTATTTTGGCTGATGTTGGGATGTTGGCTAAAGGAACTGAAAAAGACCGTGAATATTTGGTTAGATTGCCAAAACATTTAGATGAACGAAGACCAAGAGTTTATCTTGTTTATCCGGTAGAAGTCGAGGAACAAGAAACGCCACAAAATGAAACAAATAATTAACATATCAAGAGCCGGCAAAAATGACCGGCTTTTTTATTGGCAGAACATCAAAAATTTTCCCTCAAGATGTTAAATATATATGGTACATATGGGATAATTGGGACAGATATAAATATATATAATAATATCAATAATTTATAACTTTTATTAAGTCCCAAAAGTTTCCCAATCCGTCCCAAGTGTCCTAAATTAAAAATTAACTTAAAACAGTGTCCTAAAAATTTTCCTATTGTGTCCTATATAAGATGGGACGGAAAAACGGATTTAACTAATTGATTATAAATATCTTTTTTTTCGTGTCCCATTTGCCCAGCGTCCCAGCCGTTTTACACTCACCCAGCCGGAAACACTCAAGCAAGCAAAAACGCCAACATATCAACAGCACGAAAAAAGAAACATTTTTTTAACAAAAATAAATTTTTTGGCTGATATACATATTTTTTCTTTTTTGATAGGATCGCCCAATCAGAGGGGAATTATTACTCCCCATTTAACTACCCAATACATTTAGAGTTGATAAATAAAGCGAATAAAATCAATAAGTTATCATTAAAGATTGAAGTTGCCCACGTTCGCCATTTTATTAATTTATCCAATTAAATCAAATAGTTATGTCTAATAAAGATCAGAAGTTTATGCAATATGCGCTAGCATTGGCGGATAACGCGGCGATGATGGGAGAGATTCCTGTCGGTGCAGTGCTGGTGGATGAGCAGGGTAATATTGTGGCGGAAGGCTGGAATCAATCGATCACTTTATCCGACCCGACTGCCCACGCCGAGATTATGGCTTTACGCCAAGCAGGGCAGAAATTGCAGAATTATCGGCTGTTGAATTTAACACTTTATGTAACGCTGGAGCCTTGCCCGATGTGTGCCGGCGCTATTTTACATAGCCGCATTAAACGCTTGGTGTTTGGTGCAAGCGACTATAAAACCGGAGCCATAGGTTCACGTTTTCATCTGTTTGAAGATTATCGAATGAATCACATTGTGGAAATTACTGCCGGCGTGTTGGCAGAGGAGTGTAGTGCCAAAATCAGTCAATTCTTTCAAAAAAGGCGAGCTGAACAGAAACAGGCAAAACAAACAAACTAAAGCCTATGTCATATAACAAATTATTATTAATATCCTTACTACTCATATGTGAATTATGATTTATAATGTACAGCCTGAAATTTTAACTTTTCGTATGTAGGTTTGTTTATGTGTCAATTATTGGGAATGAATTGTAATACACCGACCGATATCGTGTTCTCATTTGAAGGGTTTCGCCGTCGTGCCGGTATTACCGATTGCCATTCAGATGGCTTCGGCATTGCGTTTTTTGAAGGCAAAGGCGTGCGCGTTTTCCGTGATGATAAACCGTGCAGCTCATCGCCGATTGCGGATTGTGTGAAACAGTATCATATCAAGTCACTCAATGTGATTGCACATATTCGTAAAGCAACGCAGGGCAATGTGAACCTAGAGAATACGCATCCGTTTATGCGTGAAATTTGGGGTGAAAATTGGGTGTTTGCTCATAATGGTAATTTAACCACATTGCCTGATTTATCTGATTGCCGAGCACAACCTATCGGCACCACCGATTCCGAAGCGGCGTTTTGTTATATGACCGAGTTTTTAAAACGGCGTTATTTGCGTAAACCGAGCGAAGATGAAATTTTTGATGCTGTTTACGAAGTTAGTCAAGAGTTATCAAAGCTTGGTACATTTAATTTTATTTTATCCAATGGGCAGTTTATGATTGCGAATTGTTCAACATTTTTGCACTATCTAACACGTAAAGCACCGTTCGGTAAGGCATTCCGTGTGGATGATGACGGCTTTATTGATTTTAATGATTATGCTAAACCGGGTGATAAAGTGACTATTATCTCAACTCAACCGCTTACCAAAAATGAACATTGGACCAAAATGGCACACGGTGGCTTTGTGATGTTCAAGGATGGGGAAAAGGTGAAGGAAATTGTTGGGGTTGAGCAAGAAATTAAGGATGATGGCACACTTGGTAATATGAAAATTGCTTAAGCGTTGAATTTGTTCCCAATGAAATGTGAAAAGATGGCGTTATATACGCCATCTCAGACTGCTGACAAACCCATCTTTCCAAAATCATTTGATAAAAGTGGGTTTGTTTTTTTACTTTGTCGCTTTTCTCTTGCTTTTCCTTTCAGATAACGGTGCCAGCGGTCATTTTCGCTGATTGTTTTACCCATGCCTCAAACAAGTAAAATTGACGCCATAAATAAGACAAAATAGCCCATACCACTAGGGCAATTTTCTTGATATTTTGTGCCATTGCCGCAAGGAAGCATTGCATTTGCACTTTGGATAATCCTCTAT
>NZ_KB903684.1 GCF_000379785.1 Gallibacterium anatis DSM 16844 = F 149
AGCCGAGTAACATGATTTTGAACAAGCGAACTGGGTCAACTGCGGGGCGACCGTTGTCATGGCAATAGAGATGAGCAACTTCATCACGAATGAAGTCAAAATCGATGGCTTTCGCGACTTTACGGACAAGGNGGTCTTTTGGAACGAGTTGTTCGAGACTTATCATCTCGATTTCATATTGGAGTGAGGGTGTATTTTTGAGCATAGGCATTTCCTTTTTTCGATATGCCTATTAGATCAAACCTCTAGAGGTATGTCTAGAGGTTTGTCAGCAGTCTGAAACGCACCTTTCGGTGCGTTTTTTATAGAGAGAAACTTAATATATCGTTTTAAATCAACACTTGATTTGGTGCTAAATAACCTTGTGTTGCGTGTTCTTTTTCATCGAAAGATACCAATTCCCACGCTTCCTGATCAGCCAACACGGCACGAATCAATTTATTGTTCAAACCGTGTCCTGATTTAAACGCAGTAAATTCCCCGATGATATTGTGTCCTGCCATATAAAGATCACCGATGGCATCAAGTAATTTATGACGAACCAATTCATCTTTAAAACGTAAACCTTCTTCGTTAAGAATACGATAATCATCCAACACAATCGCGTTATCCAAACTACCGCCCAAAGCTAAACCGTTCGCTTGCAAGTATTCAATATCACGCATAAAACCGAATGTTCTTGCACGACTGATTTGTTGAATAAATGCTTTTGTTGAAAAATCCAACTGGTAATGAGCAACATCTTTACCGATTGCCGGATGTTTGAAATCAATGGTGAAATCTAATTTAAAACCGTCATAAGGTTTAAATTCTGCCCATTTATCGCCATCTTCAACACGAATAGGTTTCTTGATACGAATAAATTTCTTCGCTGCATCTTGCTCTTCAATGCCGGCATCTAATAACAGATAGACGAATGGGCTTGCACTGCCATCCATAATTGGAATTTCCGGTGCATCAACTTCGATAATAATATTATCGATACCCAATCCGGCTAATGCAGAATTCAAATGTTCAACAGTTGAAATACGCACGCCGTCATCGTTGATCATACAAGTACAAAGCATAGTATCGCGGATCATATTAGGATCTGCAGTAAAAGTGACTACTTCAGGCAAATCTGTACGGCAGTAAATTACACCTGTATTTACCGGTGCAGGACGCAAAGTGAGTGTCACTTTCTTACCGCTGTGAAGACCAATACCTGTTACTTTTATGCTTTGTTTAAGCGTTCTTTGTTTAATCATAATTACTCCAGTTATCAATGCACCTTGCGGCACATTGAAACTTTTCATTGTTTATTTAATTTGCGTTATCACGCAAGAATGTTGGTAGATCAAATAATTTGGACTCATCTAATGCCGGTTTTTTCACTGCATTACCGCTCGTTGAAGTGACGGTTGAGTCTGTTCTCGCACCAAACTGATCCGGACGAGTCGCTTCGCCAAGAGGCGGCATATTATAAGCAAACTGTTTTGCTTTTGCATCTTGTGCTTGCGTATTATTTGAAACAATCTTAATCTGTGATTCATCTTTCACTCTGCCACCGATTCCTGTTGCAACGATGGTAACTCGTAATTCATCTTCCGGAAGTTCCGGATTGACACTGGTACCAATAACAACAGTTGCATCTTCTGCAGCAAATGCGTGGATAGTTTCACCGACTGCTTCAAATTCACCTAATCCGAAATTAAATCCGCTAGTGGTAATATTAACCAATACCCCTTTTGCACCGGAGATATCAATATCTTCCAATAATGGGCTGGCAATTGCATCCTGAGCGGCTTTTTCAGCACGTCCATCACCCACTTCCCCGATCGCAATACCGGTTCCCATCATAGCGTAACCCATTTCCGACATTACTGTTTTCACGTCGGCGAAGTCCACATTGATAAAGCCCGGAGAAGTAATAATATCGGAAATACCTCGCACTGCATTACGCAACACGTCATTCGCAGCTGCCAACGCTTCAAGGAAAGAGATGTTTTTACCCAAAACCTTTAATAGTTTGTCATTTGGAATAGTAATTAAAGAATCGACATATTTGGCTAACTCCTGAATACCAGATTCAGCAAATTGCATTCTTTTCTTACCTTCAAATTTAAACGGTTTAGTGACTACAGCAACAGTTAAAATACCCAACTCTTTTGCCACTTCTGCAATAATCGGAGCGGCACCTGTTCCTGTACCACCACCCATACCGGCTGCGATGAACACCATATCCGCACCTTCAAGCATACTACGTAATGCTTCACGGTCTTCTTCCGCTGCTTGGCGCCCTACTTCCGGTTTTGCGCCAGCACCTAAACCTTTAGTAATTTCTGCACCGATTTGAATAGTTTGCTGTGCTAAACTTTTACGCAATGCTTGCGCATCCGTATTTACGGAAAAAAATTCAACACCTTTGAATTCATCCTGCACCATATGGTTTAAGGCATTACCGCCGCCACCACCGACGCCAATGACTTTGATGACCGCATCCGCTGTGGTTTCATCAATAATAGGCTCAATTAACATAATTGTTTCTCTCTTTTATATAACCATTTAAAACGATTTGTTATTCTGTTTATTGTATGCCAAAAATCAATAATATCAAAACGTAAACTTTATTTTAGTGCTATTTTATAACCACTAACAGGCTATTTTGCCTATCTTACGCTAATCATTTCATAATATTGCATACTGATATCACTTACTTTATTACTCTTGTGGTTAATATCACCAATAAACACGTCATTCTTCTCCTTTTTTAAATTAATGACCGAACGTTATACATCAAAACTCAGACTTCACTTTATCAATAAATTTCTTCAAGAAACCTGCAACTTTATTTGTTTTTGATAACTCTTTGCCTATACCTTTTGTTTTAAGCGGCTGTTGAGATTCACCATTGTAGTAAGTATATTGCAATAATCCCAACACTGTAGCATATTGCGGTTTATCCACATAATCAGTTAGACCGGTAATATTCAACGGTGTTCCGATTTTCACCTGAACCTGTTGCCCAAACACTTCGGTAGCACAATCCAAAATGCCGTCAATCAATGCACCACCACCGGTCAACACAACACCGGCAATCAAATCTGAAGCCACATTATTATTTTTTAGCTCCTGTTTTAACTGCCGTAACTCTTTATCTACCATTCCCAACAACTCTCTATAACGTGCTGAAGTAATAATAGATAAATCCTCTCTGGTTAAACCTCTTGGTGGGCGTCCGCCAATGCCTTGCACTTCAATCAGTTTATCCGGAGATGTGCGCTTTTCTGACGCAGATAACAGCACTGCACTGCCATAATTTACTTTAATGTTTTCGGCATTGCTGCGCGAAGTGTAAATTCCTTGTGCCACATCATCGGTTACACGATTACCGGCATAAGGAATAACTTTACTGTAACGCAATGCACCATCAGTAAAGACAAGAATATCCATTGTGCCGGCACCAATATCTATCAAACAAACGCCAAGCTCTTTTTCCTCTTCACTCAATACCGAATAACTGGAAGCCAATCCGGAAAAGACGATTTGATCAACAATTAATCCGCTGCGCTCTACTGCTTTACGCAAATTAATCAACCAATCCTGATGGCAAGCGATCAAATGGGCTTGTGCGGTTAGTCGAACACCTTGCAATCCTAATGGATTTTTAATATTCATCTGACGGTCAACAGAAAACTCTTGCGGAATAACGTGAAGTACGGTTAAACCATCGCCGACTTTCACTGAGCTGGCAATATGCATTGACTCATCAATATCTGCCTGCGTAACCTCACCCGACAAAGGCACGAAACCACTTTCATTCAGGCTTTGAATATGTTCCCCAGTAATAGCTAATGTCACTCGTGCGATTAATTTCAAATCCGCAACCGATTCCGCCGCTTCAATTGCACGCTGAATAGAATTTACTACTGCTTCTAAATCAGTAATGCTACCTTTATCTATTCCTTTTGAAGGACAGCTACCTACACCGATAACATTTACCACACCGTCCGGCAATAACTCACCGACAACCGCAATGACTTTGGAAGTTCCGATTTCCAAGCCGACTATTATTTGGGGTTCATCAATCTTAGCCATAATTATTCACTTAATATATCTTGTGCCGTTGTATTTTCAGGCGCGTCAGTAAAACTTACTGCTGCGCCTGTATTGTATCTTAAATCAATATAAGCGATTTTTTTATTTTCAGGAATTTCTATTTGTGGATAAATCGTTAAAAAACGATCAATTTTCTCTTTCCATTCGCCTCGCCCAAGCTTCAATATAATATCATTAGATAAAGTTACGTTCCACGAGCCGCGGTCATCAATGCTGACAATTTTTAAATTAATATTCTTTCCTTGCAAAATTTTGCCTAATTCATACCAAGTTTTTAATACATTTATTCCTTGAAAATCCGGACCGGATAAATTCGGCAATTTTTCATCATTAATTTTTTCTTTCGGCAAGCTAAAAATTGTCCCGTCAGCCGTTAAATAATTGACCTGATTCCACTTAGCAACCGGAACATATTCCACCACATTAATATTTAATTGCGCCGGCCATATTTTACGAATGGAAATAGTCTTAATCCACGAAAGCGATTCAAACATCTTTTCAATAGATTCGACATCTTGAGCAAAATATCCTCTTAATCCCTGATGACTTTCCGCATATTTTTTCAACATTTCACGCACATCATCATTTGTAGTAAATTGTGTCTTACCCACCAAATTAAATGAACTAATCGGCTTCGGATCCAATTTTTCAAATAATTCGATGCGATGTGAGTAACTGTAATAACCAAGACCAATGATAAACAAAAATAAAAAAAACTTGATCCAAGTCTTTAAATCAACTTGAGATATGCGCTTTTTCTCATTAGGTTCTCGGTAATAAACGGAGCGAGAATATTTTGTGCGATTTCTCATTCAGCACTTAACTCCAAAATTTTTACTACTAATTGAGAGAAACTATAACCGACAACTTTTGCCGCCATTGGGAATAAACTGTGGCTTGTCATACCCGGATTGGTATTCACTTCCACCAAACGGAAACGCCCTTGCGCATCAGTCATAACATCAATGCGGCTCCAACCGCGGCAACCGACAATATCATAGGCCTGTTTCACTAAACTTCTCAATTCATTTTCACGCTCTTCACTTAAACCTGATGGGCAGAAATATTGTGTGCTGTCGAGAAGATATTTAGCATCATAATCATAAAATTCACCTGCCGGTTTAATTAAAATAGAAGGCAACACTTTACCGCCCAAAACCGGTACCGAAAATTCCTGTCCGGCAAGCCACTCTTCGATCAATACCGTATCATCGTGCATCAAGGCAGTATCCACCGCTGCCGCTAACTCTTCCACTTTTTTCACTTTGGTTAAACCGACACTGGAACCTTCCAATGATGGTTTCACCATTAATGGTAAGCCTAATTTAGCTACCACTGCTTGCGCATCAAGTTGAGAACGTGTTTCTTTAGTAATCACCACCATCTCGGCAACCGGCAAACCAACCGCCTTCCATAACAATTTGGTGCGCATTTTATCCATTGTTAATGCAGATGACATCACGCCACAACCGGTGTAAGGAATACCTAATTGTTCCAATAACCCTTGCAAAGAACCATCTTCACCGCCGCGCCCGTGTAGAATATTAAATACGCGTTGGAAGCCCTGTTTTTTTAAATCTTCCACCGGAAACTCTTTTGGGTCGATAGCGTGCACATCCGTGAAATCTTCGTCCTGCAATGCTTTTAATACCGCTGCCCCCGAATTTAATGACACTTCACGTTCTGCCGAAGTTCCACCCAATAATACCGCTATTTTTTGTTGTTTTAATTGTTCAATATCCATTATTTACTCCATAACTCCACAAGGCGACGAGATAGCTTGCTCACACTTCCTGCTCCCTGCGCTAAAATTAAATCTCCATCTTGCAACACTTGATCCATAATTTCCGGCAACTGTTCCGGATCTGCCAAGAAAATCGGATCAATCTTACCCAAGTTACGAATTGAACGACAAAGAGAACGGCTGTCCGCACCGGCAATTGGCGCTTCCCCTGCCGGATAAACATCCAACATAATCAATACATCAACTTGCGATAACACTTGCACAAAATCATCAAACAGATCTCGTGTTCTGCTGTAACGGTGTGGTTGGAAAATCATCACAATTCGTTTATTTTCCCAGCCGTGACGTGCCGCCTGAATAGTCACATTGACTTCGGTCGGATGATGGCCATAATCATCAATTAACATCACCTTACCGTTAGGGCGAATAAAAGAGCCTAACTGATCGAAACGGCGACCGGCACCTTGGAAGTCTGCTAATGCGGCTAAAATAGATTCATCATCAATACCTTCCTCTTTTGCCACTGCCAATGCCGCAGTTGCATTTAAAGCATTATGTTTGCCCGGCACATTCAGCAGAATTTCCATTCTTTGCCCATCCGGACAAATCACGGTGTAATGCCCTTGAAAACCGGTTTGGCTATAATCTTCAATGCGATAATCCGCTTTGTCGCTAAAACCATAAGTAATCACTTGGCGACCAACCTTCGGCAATAGCGTCTGTAGCACAGGATCATCCGCACACAACACCGCTAAACCATAAAACGGTAAATTATGTAAGAAATTGATATAAGTCTGTTTCATCTCTTCAAAATTACCGTGATAAGTATCCATATGATCCGGTTCAATATTGGTTACCACCGCAACCATCGGCTGTAAATGCAAGAAAGAGGCATCGCTTTCATCCGCCTCTGCAATCAGATAACGGCTTAAACCCAAGTGCGCATTGGTACCGGCAGATTTCACCAAGCCACCGTTAACAAAGGTCGGATCTAATTTCGCCTGCGCATAAATCATCGCTATCATCGCAGTTGTAGTGGTTTTACCGTGCGTACCTGCCACCGCAATGCCGTGACGAAAACGCATAATTTCCGCCAACATCTGGGCGCGTTGAATAACCGGAATTCTGGCTTCACGCGCAGCAATCACTTCCGGATTATCCGGCTTAATCGCACTGGAAACCACAACAACACTTGCGCCGGCAATGTTATCGGCACTATGCTGTAAAAAAATTTTTGCGCCCATTTCCGCCAACTGCAAAGTTACCGCATTTTCTTGAATATCCGAACCGGTGATTTGATAACCTTCATTTAGCAATACTTCGGCAATGCCGCTCATTCCGGCGCCACCAATTCCGACAAAATGGATCTGCTTCACGCGGCGCATTTCAGGCACAACCATACGCACCTGATGTTGAAAATTCTGTTTAATCTTATCTTCCATACTGCTCTCTTAATTAGTCACTGAAATAATCGTTTCCGCCACTCGCTGTGCTGCCGTCGGCGCTGCTTTGGATTGTGCTTTTTCTGCCATAGCCAACAAAGTTGGACGCTCCCATTTTTGCAAAAATTCAACCACCCGTTCAGGAGTTAACTCGGCTTGTTGGATAATTTCCGCCGCACCGGCATCTGCTAAATAACGTGCATTAAGATACTGTTGTTGATCTTTATGTTGGAACGGCACAAAAATCGCCGGCACGCCGGCAGCGGCGATTTCACACACGGTTAGTGCACCGGAACGACAAATCACCACATCAGCCCACGCATAAGCTGCCGCCATATCATCAATAAAATCAGAAACATTCACCTTAATATTTTGCGGATACAACGCTTTTATTGCTTCACTGTTACCTTTCCCTGCTTGATGTCGAATGACCACATCTTTTGTTAATTGTGCTGCCACTTTCGGCATTAATAGATTCAAGACTCTTGCGCCTTGACTGCCTCCGACAACCAAAATACGCAACGCCCCTTCTCGCTGACTGAAACGTTGTTGCGGTGTCGGCAACGCAAAAAGATCGGCACGCACCGGATTGCCGACCACTTCGGCATCAGCAAAAGCGGTCGGGAAAGCTTGCAACACACGTGTTGCAATTTTTGCCAGCCATTTATTTGTCAAACCGGCAACCGCATTCTGTTCGTGTAAAATAATCGGCACCCCTGCCAATTTTGCCGCTACACCGCCCGGACCGGAAACATAACCACCCATTCCTAAAACGGCATCCGGCTGATAAGTTTTAATAATTTTTCTCGCCTGCAATATCGCCCGTAAAATTTTAAACGGTGCCGCTAATAATGCTTTTATACCTTTACCGCGCAATCCGGAAATTTCAATAAAATGAATAGCAATGCCGTGTTTCGGCACAAGCTGTGCTTCCATACGATCTTTCGTACCAAGCCATTCAACCTGCCACCCTTGTTGTTGCAATACATTAGCAACTGCAATCGCAGGAAAAACGTGTCCGCCGGTGCCACCTGCCATAACCAGTAATTTTTTCGTCATAATACTCTCTTAATCATCTCGTAAATGTGCGTGCCCTGTTGCCATTCTATTTTCGTGATCAATTCGCAATAAAATCCCCATCGCGACACACATAATAATTAAACTTGAACCCCCATAACTAATTAATGGGAAGGTCAATCCTTTGGTCGGTAATAAACCGATAGTTACGCCCAAATTGACAAAACCCTGGAAAAAAATCCAAAAACCGATACCAAAGGCAAAAAAACCACGGAAACGGGCTTCAAGTTTTAAGGATTCCTTCGCGATCTTAAATGCTCTGAATACCAAAGCTGACAGCAGAATAATAATCAGCAAAATACCGACAAAACCGAACTCTTCACCAATAATCGCCATAACAAAGTCGGTATGTGCTTCCGGCAAATACTCCAATTTTAATACCGAATTACCTAAACCTTGCCCCCAAAACTCACCGTTACCGAACGCCATTAATGAATTTGACAACTGGTAACCTGAACCGAAAGCATCGGCAAACGGATCCAAATAGGAAGTCACACGCTTCATTCGATAAGGCGAAATCAGAATTAAGAACATAATCGCGCCGGCCCCCATTCCTATTAATAATACAAACTGGAACAGTTTTGCGCCGACCACAAACAACATACCGAAAGTGATCACAAACAAGACAACGCTACTTCCTAAGTCCGGTTGGCAAAGCAGGAAAATAATTAAAATGCCGCAAACTAAAGTAGGGCGCCCGAAGATTAGCTTTTTTGTCAAAACAGCATCATATTTACGCACAAAAAAACTGGATAAATAGCAAATTAATGCTAATTTCGCTAATTCCGCCGGTTGGAAATTAACAAAACCGAGCGAAATCCAACGCGTTGCACCATTGATATTTCTACCGACAATCAGCACCACAATCAGCGACAACAATGCCAACAAATAAAGCCAATGACTCCATTTTTCCCACTTTTCGGTCGGAATCTGCAACACAAAAAAGAAACAGGCTAAACCGGTAACAATATAAACCGCATCACGAATCGTAAAATAGAGCGGATCGTCATAAAGTTTTGCCGCCACCGGAAAAGAGGCGGTGGTTACTGCAACAAAACCGATAAACAATAAAATGATAAATAGCAAAAATAGCGCACGATCATAAAGAGAAGAGTGTGGCGTAATTCTTCCCCAACGATCAAACCAGTTTTTAAACTTCGACAACATCCGCTTCTATCTCTCAATTTGACTGTTTTGCCAGACGTGCAAACTCTTGTCCACGCACTTCAAAATTCGGGAATTGATCCAAACTCGCACAAGCTGGGGAAAGCAGTACCATATCGCCGGCTTTTAATTTCGGTCTAATCTGCTCAATCGCTTGCTCCATAGTGTCCACCACCACACTTTGTGATGATAACTCTGCCAACGGCAATTTATCTTGACCGAAGCAATAACAGAAAATATTCGGTTTATTGATTAATGGTTTAAGATCGCTGAAATCCGCTTTTTTGCCGTCACCGCCCAATAATAGATATAAATTACCTGCCACCTGCAAACCGTTCAATGCTGCTTCAGTACTGCCTACATTGGTCGCTTTAGAGTCATTCACCCAACGCACACCGTTTTCATAATGTACCGTTTGAAAACGATGATCCAGACCGGCAAAAGATTGCAGCGCATCAATAATGCCTTGCTGTGGAATTTTGACCGCTTGAGCTAAGGCAATCGCCGCCAACGCATTCATATAATTATGACGACCAATCAATTTCATTTTCTCAACATCCAACAACAAACGGCTGTCGGTTGCTAAATAAGTATGCCCCCACATCTCCTGTAAATAATAATCGGCGTGTTTTTCCGCAAAACTCAACAAACGATGTTGCGGTTCACGATAATCCGGATAAGTTGCCCGATCTTCATTATTAACCACTATCGTTTCTGCGTGACGATAAATGCGTAATTTCGCCTGACGATACTCTTCCATATCATCATAACGGTTCATATGATCTTCAGAAATATTTAAAATGGTTGCTGCCGCCGCATTCAAACTGTAAGTGGTTTCTAATTGAAAACTTGATAATTCAAGCACATATAACTGGCAACCTTTGCCTAGCAACGATAATGCCGGAATGCCGATATTGCCACCGATACCAACATTTAAATCTGCCGCTTTCGCCATTTCATAAACTAAGGTAGTAACGGTACTTTTACCGTTAGAACCGGTAATTGCCACAATCGGCGCATCCGCTTCACGACAGAAAAGTTCAATATCGCCAACAATTTCAACACCCTTTTCACTCGCTTTGCGAATTTCCGGTGTTTTTAGTGAAATGCCCGGACTTAACACAATCAAATCACTCTGCAACAGCCATTCCTGATTTAAACCGCCGGTATGTACGGCAATGTCTGCCGGCAATTGATCCAAACCTGCCGGTTTTTCTCGGGTGTCAATCACCTGTAAATTCACTTTTTTATCTGCGAAATAAGAAACACAGGATAATCCGGTTTTTCCTAATCCCACTACTGTTACTGTTTTGCCTGTATAGTTATATTGATTTGCCATTTTCGCCTCCAACCACAGTTAACGTAGCTTCAATGTTACTAAGCCGAGTAACACCAAAATTAAAGAAACGATCCAGAAACGCACGATAACACGAGGTTCCGGCCACCCTTTCAATTCAAAATGGTGATGAATTGGAGCCATACGGAAAATACGCTGTTTTCTTAATTTATAAGAACCCACCTGCAAAATAACCGATAAAGTTTCAATAACAAATACGCCGCCCATAATAACTAACAGAAACTCTTGACGCACCAATACCGCGATTGTACCAATTGCACCACCTAATGAGAGCGAACCGACATCTCCCATAAAAACCTGTGCCGGATAAGTATTGAACCAAAGGAAACCTAATCCCGCACCGACCATTGCAGTACAAACCACCACCAATTCTGCACTGTATTTAATGTATGGAATATGCAAATAATCAGCGAAATTCACGTTACCGGTCGCCCACGCAATTAAAGCAAATGCGGCTGATACCAACACGGTCGGCATAATCGCCAAACCGTCCAATCCATCCGTCAAATTCACAGCATTACTGGTACCGACAATCACAAAATAGGATAACACGATATAGAACAACCCGAGTTGCGGCATAATCTCTTTAAAGAACGGCACAACCAACAATGTGGCATTGCTATCTTTACCGAGCAGGTACATCCCGATTACTGCCACAAAGGCAATCACCGAAAGCCAAAAATATTTCCAGCGAGCGATCAAACCATCCGTATTTTTACGCACAACTTTACGATAATCGTCGACAAAACCGACCGCACCATAACCAAACAACACAAACAGCACAAACCAGACATAAGGGTTATCCAAGCTCGCCCACAACAAGGTGCTGACACCAATGGAAGCCAAAATCATAATGCCGCCCATTGTCGGTGTACCACGTTTGCTAAAGTGGCTTTCCGGTCCATCATTACGCACCACCTGACCGATTTGCAATAACTGTAGTTTACGAATCACTTTCGGCCCGATCCACAAACAGAATAATAAGGCGGTCAATAACGCCAAAATAGCGCGTACGGTAATATATGAAAAAACATTAAAAAATGTGTGATATCGAACTAAAAACTCACTAACCCAAACTAACATTGTTCAAAACCTTTAAATGAATCAATCACTTGTTCCATTTTCATAGAACGAGATCCTTTAACTAATATTGAAATTGTTTTTCCGGCTTTCATTTGTTGCGCCGCATACTGCTGTAAATCGGCAATTAATTCCGCCTTATCCTGATAATGTTTGCCACCACAAGTTTGACTAATCACGCGACTATATTGACCAAAGCTCATCACCTGATCCAAGTTTGCATTCAATGCCGCCTCTGCCACCTGCTGATGACATTGTTCCGTACTCTCTCCCAATTCTGCCATATCCCCGACGACTAACACTTTCACTTGCTGCGGTGCGGAGTGCAACACAGAAATTGCCGCTTTTAATGAATCAACATTGGCGTTGTAGGTATCATCAAGCAAAGTGAGTTGAGAATTGACTTCAATCGGGAATAAACGCCCTTTCACCCGTTTTCCTAATGCCAAACCTTTTTTTACATCATCCAAAGTTGCGCCTAAAGCGATCGCCAATGATGCGGCTGCCAAGGCATTGCTGACATTATGTAACCCTAAATAAGGCAATTCGATCTCAATCTCGCCTTGTGGCGTACAAAGCACAAATGAAAAACCGATATTTGTGTGTTGAATCGCTCTCGCATAAATATCGGCTTCAGAATGAGTAAGAGAAAAACGCTTGATTGGATGTTGCGCAATATTTTGTTGCCACATTGGCAAATAGTTGCAGTCTTGATTGATAACCGCAATGCCATTTTCAGTTAAACCTTGATAAATTTCGCCTTTTGCTTTTGCAACACCTTGTAGCGAGCCAAAACCGGCTAAATGCGCCGGCGCAACATTATTCACTAATGCCACATCCGGTCTGGCTAATTGCGTGGTATACGCAATTTCACCGGCGTGATTTGCACCCAATTCAATCACAGCAAAACGGTGTTGATCAGTTAATCTTAATAATGTCAACGGCACACCGATATCATTATTAAAATTACCGGCAGTAAACAACACCTCATCGGCATTTTTTGCTGTTTGTTGCAGAATCGCCGCTGTCATCTCTTTGACCGTAGTTTTACCGGACGATCCGGTCATCGCTGCCACTTTCGGATTGACCTGTTGACGCACCCACAACGCCAGCTGTCCTAACGCTTTTTTGGTATCGGCAACCACCAACTGAGGCACCGAAACAGCCGGATCAGCCTGTTCAACTACCAAAATTTTTGCACCCTGTTGCGATACTTGCGCCAAAAAACGGTGTGCATCAAAACTTTCTCCGCGTAAAGCAAAGAAAACACTGCCGCAACAATCTGTGCGGCTATCTGTTGTTACCTTATCCACTTCAAGCTCAGCCGAAGGCGGGTTCACCTCTTTCGCTGACAACAACTCACTTAAAGCAGCAAAACTCACTTTTATCATTCGTTATGCTATCTATGTAAAATTTAATAATTGAGAAACGATTTCACGATCAGAAAAATGATGCTTAGTATGCCCGATAATTTGATAATCTTCGTGACCTTTTCCGGCAACAAGAATCACATCATTGGCGTTGGCACAGGCAAAAGCATAAACCAAAGCCTGTTTCCGCTGGTGAATTATAGTAGCGTTATTTGGAAAGTCTAGACCCTGCACAATATCATTAATAATTGCTGCTGCATCTTCAGTACGTGGATTGTCATCGGTAATCACAATATGATCGGCAAGCTGTTCGGCAATTTTTGCCATTTGCGGTCTTTTGCCTTTGTCACGATCACCGCCACAACCGAAAACACACCATAACTGTCCATCACAATGTAAACGTGCCGCACGCAACGCTTTATCCAAAGCATCCGGCGTATGCGCATAATCTACAATAGCAGTCGGTCTGCCTTCTGCAGTAAAGCATTCCATTCTGCCGCAAACACCTTGCAACTGATTGACACTGTCGCTCAAGCAAGAAAGCGAATACCCTAACGACAACAACGTTGCCGTTGCCAGCAACAAATTACAGACATTAAATTCGCCAATTAATTGCGAATGAAAAACGGCTTTGCCCCAACTTGAATCAACAGTGATTGTTACTCCTTGTTGGTGATAAACCAAATTTGTCGCTTTTAACCAACGTTTATGCTGTGGCTGAAAATCACTTTGCAGACTCACTTCAATCGCATCATCCATTTGTTGCAACCACTGTTTACCGACTTCATCATCCGCATTAATAATACGATTCGGCACATTAAACTCGGTAAATAACATTTTCTTGGCATCGGCATAAGCCTGCATAGTGTGATGATAATCCAGATGATCCCGACTTAAATTAGTAAATACTGCTGCCGCAAACTGCAATGCGTCTACTCTATGTTGCACTAAACCGTGAGAAGAAACTTCCATTGCTACAAAATCAGCTTGATGCGCCACAAACTCTGCCAAATTACGCTGAATTTCCACAGCTGAGCCGGTGGTGTTGGTCGCCGCTTTGACCTGCTGATAAAAGCCGTTACCGATCGTCCCCATTACCGCACTTTTTTTGCCTAACAAATGTGTCCATTGCGTTAATAAATTGGCAACTGTGGTTTTACCATTGGTGCCGGTAACGCCTACTAACGTGACCTTTTGTGAAGGATGATGATAAAAAGCACCTGCTAAGGAAGATAATTGATGAGCAAGCCGATAAACATAAATGAAAGGGATATTGTCGTGCCATTCAGTTCGTGCCTGATCTTGCGGATCTTCGCTTTCTAAAATAACAACAGCTGCACCGGCGGCAACTGCCTGTGCTGCAAATTTTCTGCCGTCAAGCTGATGCCCGATTAGCCCGATAAAAACATCGCCTGACTGAACTGCTCTGCTATCCAACTGCAAGTGGTTCAACGGCTGTTCCGGTAATGAAATCGCAAAATATTGATTTAATCGCTGCATCGTCTTTATCCTTAATTATGGCGTTGATTTTCTGTCTTAAGTGAATCGATATGCACAATGCGTTTCGCACTCTTGGTTTCACCTTCAATGCCGTCCGGCTTAATATTCTTCACTCTTAAAGTGTGTCCCATAATTTTTGAGAACACCGGTGCCGAAATCGAACCACCATAATATTTACCAGCGGTCGGATTATTGATCAAAATGACCAATGCAAATTGCGGATCACTAGCCGGCGCTACCCCAGCAGTATAAGCAATATATTTATCAACATAGCGACCATTTTCCAATTTTTTCGCTGTACCGGTTTTAATTGCAACGCGATAACCCGGCACTGCCGCAGCAATACCACCACCGCCAGGCAAAGCCACACTTTCCATCATATGTACCACTTCACGCGTCACTTTTTCTGAATAAATACGTTCACCGATAACCGGCGGATCCACTTTGGTAATGGATAACGGACGATATAAACCGAAACTGCCTAAAGTGACATAAGCGCGTGCCAGTTGTAGCGGGGTAACAGTTAAACCATAACCATATGCCACAGTTGCACGTTCAATATCTGCCCAACGCTTGCGATTGTATGGCAATGTTCCGGATTGCTCACCCACTAAGCCTAAATTGGTCGGCATACCAAAACCAGCTTTGTGATAGGTATTCATCAAGACTGAAATCGGCATCTGTAACGATAAACGGCTCACCCCGACGTTACTTGATTTTTGCAAAATACCGGTAATCGAAAGCTCATTTCTCGGCGCAACATCTCGAATGGTATGTCCGTTCACTACAAACGGTTTAGTGTTAACAATGGTATCCGGCGACACAATTTTTTGCGTCAATGCGGTTAAAACCACAAACGGTTTCACAGTTGAACCCGGCTCAAAAGTATCGGTAATCGCACGATTACGGCGCATTTCCGCCTGTGATCCTAAAATATTGTTCGGGTTATACGAAGGTGCAGTCGCCATCGCCAAAATTTCGCCGGTACTGATACTGACCAACACCGCCGTGCCTGACTCCGCTTTATTTTCTGCAACCGCCTTTTTGATTTCACGGAACACCATTGATTGCAAATGTTTATCGATGCTTAAAGTAACATCGTGCGCATCATATTTTTGTGTAGTGGAAATATTTTCAATCACATTACCGGATTTATCTTTGCGATAGGTTTTAGAACCTGATTTTCCGGTCAATAATGCGTTAAAACTCTTCTCAATGCCCTCGATTCCCTGACCGTCAATATCGGTATAACCCAATAATTGAGCAGACTCCTCAACGGTCGGATAAAAACGGCGATACTCTTTCTGCAAAGAAACGCCGGTAATTTTCAATTCACGAATGTAATTGGCAATAGTCGGTGAAATTTGACGATCTAAATAGACAAATCGAGATTTAGGATTTTTATTTAAACGTGAAATCAGCCCGTTCAATGAAGTATTTAACGCTTCAGATAAACGCTGCCAACGATCTTTCTCCATTAATGAGTTTTTGCTGAAAATCTCTTTCGGATCGGCAATAACGGAATAGTTTTCCACACTGACAGAAAGCAACTCACCGTTACGATCTAAAATATCACCACGGATATAAGGAATTTGTTCAGTACGGAGTGAACGTTTATTTGCTTCGGAAATTAAGACATCTGACTGCACCAACTGCACATAGGCTGCTCTTGCCACCAATGCTGCTAATAGAGCCAAGACAATAACGATGGTAGACCAGTATCTGCCCTTCACAAAACTGCTTGAGTTCTGACTATAACTAGAAGATTTTTTTTTCACCTTTGCCATTATTATTTACTGTCCTCTAATTATTCAATAATTAACACTTCCTGATCATCTTGCGTAGATTGCATTCCCAACTGTTTTGCAATTCCCTCAATACGTGTGCGATCACTCAATGCACTATCTTCCAAACGCAAATTAAGTGCTTCACTTTGCAATGCCTGATATTCAGTCTGTAACTGATTCTTTTCGCTGATCGCCAAACGGGTTAAATGCGTTACCCAAATGGTCGACACTGCGCTAATCAATAACGCAATCAACAACAGCATCACCGTTTTATTGGCTTGGAAAATATCATCCACAATAATTCGCCATAACGGATAACGATCATAACGATTAAAAATCATAATAACCTCTCTGCAACACGTAATACCGCACTTCGAGAACGGCTATTGACAGCAATTTCCTGTTCACTTGGCATAATTGCTTTACCGATAATCTTCAATTTTTGATTGCGTTCAATTTGATCTTCTGTCAACGGCAAGCCTCTTGGAATATCGTCACCTTTGCTCTGCTTTTTCATAAAACGTTTGACCAAACGATCTTCTAACGAATGGAAACTAATAATTGATAAGCGCCCTTGCGGTGCTAACACCTCAATGGCTGCCGTTAAAATTTTCTCTAACTCCTCCAATTCGCTATTAATAAAAATACGAATTGCCTGAAAACTCCGGGTTGCCGGATGTTTATGTTTCTCTTTAACCGGAATAGATTGTGCAATTAATTGTGCCAACTGAAGGGTGCGGGTAAGTGGTTCTGTACCGTTTAATTTGGCTTGTTGATTGAATTGAACAATATTTCTCGCAATACGTTTCGCAAAACGCTCTTCACCGAATGTTTTTAACACCCAAGCAAGATCACTTTCCGAAACCTGTTGTAACCATTGTGCTGCGGAAAGCCCTTTTGTCGTATCCATACGCATATCTAAAGGCCCATCCTGCATAAAACTGAAGCCGCGTGCCGCTTGATCAAGCTGTGGCGAAGAAACACCTAAATCCAACAAAATGCCGTCAATTTTGCCGATTAGCTGATATTTTTCGCAAATTTCATTAATTTCTGAAAAGTTGTGGTGTTCTATGGAAAAACGAGGATCCTGAATGGATTGCGCAGCGGCGATAGCCTGCGGATCACGATCAATCGCAATCAAGCGACCGTGTTCGCCTAACAAGGAGAGAATACGACGAGAATGACCGCCACGACCGAAAGTACCGTCAATATAAATACCGTTCGGCTTGATTGCTAAACCATCCACTGCTTCATTCAATAAAACAGTAAAGTGTGAAGGATCTGAATAGGTGACTTGTTCCATATAAAAATTCACTTATAAAAACAAAGTTTTTAACTCTTCAGACGTTGCCATCGTACCACTGCTACCAATTTGAATGTCTTGTTCGATTTGCTGCTGCCATCTGTCGGCTTGCCAAATCTCAAATTTGTTAAGCTGACCGACCAGCATAATTTCTTTTTCTAGGGCGGCATGTTGTCTTAATGCGGGACTAAGCAAGATACGACCGGTCTTATCCAACTCGCATTCTGTTGCATATCCCAACATAACACGTTGTAAACGTCGTCCAGTTTCATCAAAATTCGGTAATTGCAGTAATTTCTGCTCAATAATTTCCCATTCAGAGAGAGGATAAAGTAAAAGGCAAGGTTGACGAATATCGGCAGTACAAATTAATTGTCCCTGCTCTTTTTCCTGTAATTCTGCACGATAACGAGTCGGGATCGCCAAACGCCCCTTTGCATCAAGATTAATCAACGATGCGCCTCGAAACATACTCGTTACCTATAAAATGAACCGAAAAAGAGAATTTATTACCACTATTTACCACAATTTACCACTTCCCGCTAAGTCTATGCTTTGAAAACCCTGATTGCAAGCGATTAGTTCAATCTTTACAAAGAATTTTGGGGGTGTCGGAAAAGAAAAATCTCATTATCTGCTGAATGAGCTATTTCAATATCAATTTGATAATGCTTTTCTTTCATTAACCCCAGTTCAGATATCACTGATGTACTAATCTGATACTATTCATCAAAGATTTTTTAGCAGTATTTAAATGGCGTTTTAGTTCTGTGATCGCTCCCAAGTCGTCTTGACTGACAATCTTCACTAAAACGGCTAAATGTTCTTCAACTGCTAAAATATTTCTTGTTTTTAAATCTCTGTTATCCCATTGATAATGAAAGTTAAAAATTATAGAAATCAGCTCAATAAAATCATTAATAAAGGGGTTATCCGCAGCAGATAAAATAATCGAATGAAATTGATGATCCAATTTGGCAAAATCAGTAAATTGTTCCGAAATATGTTCTCGAAGAACTCTATGTTCTTGTAGCAACATTCTCATTTGACTCCATCTCACATCTGATTGAGGCAAGTTCATAAAGCAATTTAAAGCGTGGCACTCCAACATTTCTCTTAATTCAAATAATTTATCGGCATAATGAGGCGTAAATGCGACCAATTGCCACTCTCCCCTACCTAAATTTTTAATAAGATTAAATCTGGAAAATTGTATGAGATATGCTCTAACTGAAAAAATATCAACATTTGCATTTTTAGCTAACCATAACTCTGAAATTTTATCTCCAGGTTTAATCACTTTTGTTCTCACAATTTCTTGAAAGTAGGATTCAATTTTTTTAAGAGATTTCGGATCATTTTGCTTTGTTTTTAACAAAGTAAATTTATCTTTTTCTTTCGGTTCCCGGCATACAACATAATTTTCATTCTGTTTCACTAAAATACCTTTTTTCAATAATTCAGATAAAACAGAACGGATTGTTGTTCTACTAACGTTATATAAAGAAGCAAGAATCACTTGTGAAGGTAAAGGTGAATCCAATACTTTTGCAGAAATAGCATCCATTACCTGATTAGCAACTTCATTTCTTAGTTCAAAGTCTCTACTCATTTTCTATCCTCTTTTCATAAAAAACATATAAAAAACATTAAAACATTTTGCCATTCACATTACTACAACTAAATTCTGAAATTCTTTTGTAAAGCGCAAATAATAGCTATGTAGTTAATTTTCAATAAGTAAAATAAGGATTAAAAATGAAAGCTTTAGTTTGTAATAAACCTTTTGAATTTTCATATGAACAACTCTCCGTGCCTACAATTAAAGAAGATCAAGTCTTGCTTAAAGTTACTGCTGTAGGCATTTGTGGAACTGATATTCATGCATTTGGAGGAAACCAACCATTTTTTAGTTATCCACGTATTTTAGGACACGAAGCTAGTGGCATTATTACTGAAATCGGAGCAAAAGTATCTCAATGGAAAATTGGTCAAAGAGTAGCCTTGATTCCTTATATTTCTTGTGGTGAATGCGATGCTTGTCGCAGTGGAAGAACAAACTGCTGTGAAAAAATTTCTGTTATTGGTGTTCACGAAGACGGTGCATTTAAAGAATATCTTGCTGCACCTGCCAAAAATATACTGGCTGTAGATGATCAGGTTGATGATATTACCGCTGCATTAATAGAACCCTTTGCTATCAGTGCTCATGCAGTACGTCGTGCAGAAATTAAAGCCGGAGACGATGTTTTAATTGTTGGTGCTGGTCCAATTGGTCTTGGTGCTGCTGCAATCGCTGCTGCTGATGGAGCAAATGTCGCTATTGCTGATACCAGTGCTGAAAGAAGAAAACATATTAAAACACAGCTTAAACTTCCAGCCTTTAATCCAATTGATGAAAAAGTGGAAAACTTCTTTAACGGGAAATTACCTCTTATTGTCATTGATGCCACTGGTAATCAAAAGGCAATGAATAATGATGTAAATCTCATCCGCCACGGTGGCAGAATTGTTTTTGTCGGTTTATTTAAAGGAGATTTCTCCATCCACGATCCTGATTTCCATAAAAAAGAAACTACCCTTTTAGGAAGTCGCAATGCCACTCCAAAAGATTTTGAAAAAGTACAATCACTTATGGCGCAAGGAAAATTAAGTGCCTCAATGATGCTAACTCATACGTTTAAGTTTGATCAGCTTGCAGAAGTTTTTGAAGAGCAAGTAGTAAACAATAAAGCGTTAATAAAAAGTGTTGTCACTTATAAATAAAAAACAGATAAAAATCATAAATTAGCTATTTTTATCACATTATGTTGTTAGATTCAGTTTGGATCTACCAACACCAAAGTTCACAAACCACCCAAACTAAGTGAGGAAAATTATGCGTTTATTCAAAAAACCATTAACAACCCTACTATCTTTAGGACTATTTACCCTTTCTGTTAATGCTTTCTCTGCTACAGAAATTATGATTGCTTATGGTAACCAACCGGGTGAACCGATTGATAAAGCAATGCATTTCTGGGCTGATAAAGTTAAAGAAAAATCTAATGGCGACATTATCTTTAAATTATTCCCTTCTAGCCAACTTGGGAGCGAAACAGAAGTGTTAGAACAAGCTCGTTTTGGAGCTAATATTATTACCATTAGTGACTATGGAGCATTAATGGATATCGTTCCTGACTTAGGTGTTATCAATGCTCCGTACTTATCTCAATCTTTTGAGAAAAAATCTAAACTTCTACACTCCGATTGGTTTAAAGGACTTAGTGAGCAATTAGATAAACAAAATATTCATATCGTTATCCCAGATGTCATCTATGGAACTCGTCATCTATTGACTAAAAAACCGGTTACTAAACCGGAAGATTTGAAAGGTATGAAAATAAGAGTTCAGCATTCTAGAGTACCTTTACAAACAATAAAAGCTATGGGTGGAGTACCTACTCCTATGTCACTATCAGATGTTTACCCTGGTTTGTCTGAAGGAATTATTGATGGATTAGAAAATCCACCAGCCGTACTTTATGGTGGCAAATTTTTTGAAGTTGCAAAAAATCTAAATCTCACCGCACATTCAACCCATATGTCTCCTTTTGTAGTGGGAACTGCGTTTTGGGATACACTAACCCCGGAACAACAAAAAATTATTATTGATTCAGGTAACGAGATGGTTGTTTTTGGAGCCAATCAAGTACAAACCGCAGAGAAAGAAGCAATCGAAAACCTTCGCAAAGCAGGAGTGAAAATTAACCAAGTGGATATCAAAGCATTTTCCGATACTGTGAGAAGCAAAATACAAGAAGCATTCCCTGAGTGGACTCCTAACTTATATAAAAATATCCAAGCTCAATTAGAAACTTATTAATAACTTTGATACACGGCGTGTCCTTCACGCCGTTCTTTAACTTTGGAGGGATTTATGAATCAACAACCCCAACAAAAGAAATTTTGGCTTAGTGATATTGATGAAATCCTCGCATCATTTTTCTTAGCATTAATCGTTCTACTTTCAGGCTACGGCGTTATTATGCGCTATTTTCTCAATTCGCCTAGTGCCTGGGTAGAAGAAATGTGTGTTGTTTTCTTTATTTGGTTTACATTTTTAGCATCAAGTGCCTTATGTAAAAATAATGAACTTATTCGCATTGATTTCCTGTTAAGCAAACTTCCTCACAAAATAGCAAACTTTATCGATGGCGTTATACAGCCTTGCATTATGATCTTTGCGTTAGTTTTTATGATCTATTTAGGATTCAAATTATTACCAATGTCCAAGGTGCGTTTTACACCAACACTACATATTTCTTATCTCGCTATTTATGCCATTATTCCAATTAGTGCCTGCTTTATGCTTTATTACGAGATCAGAAAGATTGTCTATTACTTCAGAATTAATCATAGGAGTAAATTATGAGCGTAGTTATCCCTATTACAATTTTGTTAATTCTTTTTGTTATAGGAACTCCTGTTGCATTTTGTATTTTCATTTCCACACTCTGCTATTTTTTGATGAGTGATCTACCAATGATTATGCTTATTCAACGTTTAGCCGGAGGTTTAGAGTCTGTCACTTTATTGGCAATACCATTCTTTATTATGGCAGGTGTTTTTATGAATCACACCGGTATTAGTGCAAGATTACTAAAATTTTGTGAAGTTCTAACCGGACATATGAATGGTGGATTAGCTCAAGTTAATGTGGCATTAAGTACATTAATGGGTGGTCTATCTGGTTCAAATATTGCCGATGCCGCGATGAATTCAAAACTGTTAGTGCCACAAATGGTCGCTCGTGGTTATAGTGCTTCATTTTCTGCCGCTGTTACCGCAGCTGGTTCACTAATCACTCCGATTATTCCACCAGGTATTGCAATGATTATTTACGGCTATGTGAATAATGTATCTATTGGCAGATTATTCTTAGCCGGCATTATCCCAGGAACATTACTCTGCATTATGATGATGATTTTGGTCTCAATCATTTCTAAAAAAAGAGGGTATTTACCAATTAGGGAAAAAAGAGCAAGCTGCAAAGAAATTGCACTCTCCGCTAAAGATGCTGTTCTCGCATTATTATTACCAATCATCATTATTGGTGGTATTAGAATGGGCGTTTTTACGCCTACCGAAGCAGGTGCTGTTGCCGTCATTTATGCCATTATTTTAGGAACTTTAATCTATAGAAATATGGATATAAAACAACTTTGGTTGGCAACAAGAGAATCAGCTTTAGGCGCAGCCAATGTCTTATTAATTATTTGTATGGCTGTTGCCTTCTCTAAATTCTTAACTTGGGAACGTGTTCCTCAAGCATTGGCTCAATGGATGACAACTGTTGTTGATAGCCCAATTACATTCCTTATGCTAGTTAATATTTCATTACTGATTTTAGGTATGTTTCTTGAAGGCAATGCCATTATGATCGTGCTTGCACCGTTACTTGCACCAATCGCCAATTCATATGCCATAGATCCTATTCATTTCGGCATCGTGTTTATTTTCAATGGGGCAATCGGAACCATCACACCGCCATTGGGCACAGTAATGTTTACTACTTGTTCCATCACAGAAGTACCAATCGAAAAATTTATTAAAGATGTCATTCCTTTTTGGGGGCTACTCATCTTTGAATTAATACTACTGACTTATATTCCATCTATCAGCATTTGGTTACCAAACCTTGTTTATGGAATTGCAAATTAATGAAGGACAATAAATTATGAAACAACTCAACCGTACAAACTTTCCGGGAAATCAATATCCAACAAAAATCATTCAATTTGGTGAAGGCAATTTCTTACGTGCTTTTATTGATTGGCAAATTGATTTATTAAATGAAAAAACTGATTTTAATAGCGGTGTAACCATTGTGCGTCCGATTAATACCGATTTTCCGCCGTCATTAAACACCCAAGACGGACTTTATACCACTATTATTCGTGGTTTAAATGAAAAAGGTGAAGCGGTAAAACAGGCGCGGATTATTCGTTCAGTTAATAATGAAATTAACCCTTATCAACAATTTGATGATTACCTTAATTTAGCACATAACCTTGATATTAAAGTAATTTTTTCTAATACCACTGAAGCCGGCATTAGCTATCACGAAGGTGATAAATTAACCGATCGCCCGGCACTAAGTTATCCGGCAAAACTAACGCAACTTCTCTATGAACGCTTCAAGGTTGTCAATGGCGACAAGAGCCAAGGTTTTATTTTATTGCCGTGTGAATTAATCGATTATAACGGCGTAGAATTAAAACGTCTGGTACTTCGTTATGCCCAAGAATGGCAACTACCAGCTCAATTTATCGATTGGCTAGAACAGGCGAATACGTTCTGCTCCACTTTGGTCGATCGTATTGTGACCGGTTATCCTCGTAATGAAGTGGAACAACTTACTGACGAACTCGGTTATCAGGATCAATTCTTAGATACCGCCGAATATTTTTATCTGTTTGTCATTCAAGGTCCGAAATCTTTAGAAAAATTGTTCCGTCAGGATCAACTCAAATTAAATATCTTGGTTGTGGATGACATCAAACCTTATAAAGAACGCAAGGTCGCCATTTTAAACGGTGCGCATACATCATTAGTTCCGGTTGCATACCTTGCCGGCGTGGATTATGTCGGTGATGCAATGCAGGATCAACAACTACGCCAATTTGTGATCGATACTTTAGCGCAAGAAATTATACCGGTGCTCTCATTGCCACAAGACGAGTTGCAACATTTTGCCGATGCGGTCATCGGACGTTTCCAAAATCCGTTTATTCAGCACGCACTGTTATCAATTTCGCTTAACAGTATGACTAAATACCGCACGCGTATTTTGCCGCAATTATTGGCTTATCAGCAAAAATATCAAAAATTACCGGTGCGTTTAACCTTCGCTTTAGCGGCGTTGATTGCTTTTTATCGCGGTAAACGAAATCAACAAGCTATTCCATTGAAGGATGATCAAATTTGGTTGGATCATTTTGCAGATTGGTGGCAACAATGGCAGCAACAAACGCTCTCCACTAAACAGTTAGTACAAAATGTCTTGAGCCAAACCGAACATTGGCAACAGGATTTAACTCAACTTCCTGACTTAGTGGATGATGTTACCGAAAAATTGGATGCTATTCTCGCAAAAGGAATGCGTAACGCATTATCACAATATTGTTAGGAGCGATTATGAAGCAGTTTATTCAAATTCAAGCTCAGGATAATGTTGCCGTTGCGCTACAAAATTTAAGCGCAGGCACTGTTATTCATCTTGCAGATAAGGAAATCATCCTAAAACAGGATATTCCTCGTGGGCATAAATTTGCGGTAAAAGATATTGCCGCACAGGAAAACATTATCAAATATGGTTATCCCATTGGACACGCTACCTGTGACATTGCAAGCGGTGATTATGTGCATACGCATAATGTGAAAACCAATTTAAGCGATATTAATGACTATAGCTATCAACCGAATTTTCCGGCGATTAACATTAATGAAGCAGATCGTGAAGTGCAGATCTATCGCCGTGCCAATGGTGATGTTGCTATCCGTAACGAACTCTGGATTATCCCGACTGTCGGCTGTGTGGTCGGCATTGCTAATCAAATTCGCCAACAATTTTTACAACAAAATTCGGCAGATGACATTGATGGTGTATTCACTTTTTCTCACAGTTATGGTTGTTCGCAACTTGGCGATGATCACCAAAACACCAAAGTAATGTTACAAAATATGGTTAAACATCCTAACGCCGGTGCAGTATTGGTGATCGGTCTTGGATGTGAAAATAACCAAATTGATGCATTTCGGGAAACTTTAGGTGATTACGATCCGCAACGTGTTAAATTTATGGTATCTCAACATTTTGAAGATGAGGTCGAAGCCGGATTGGAATTATTGCAGCAACTCTATCAACAAATGCGCAATGATCGCCGCCAAGCAGGGAAATTAAGCGAAGTGAAATTCGGTTTAGAATGTGGCGGTTCTGATGGTTTGTCCGGTATTACTGCCAACCCTTTGTTAGGCAACTTTTCTGATTACTTAACTGCTCACGGTGGAACAACCGTATTGACTGAAGTGCCGGAAATGTTTGGTGCAGAACGCATTTTGATGAGCCACTGCCGCGATCAACAAACTTTCGATAAAACGGTTGCAATGGTAAACGGCTTTAAACACTATTTTATCTCCCATCATCAACCGATTTATGAAAATCCTTCTCCGGGCAATAAATCAGGTGGCATTACCACATTGGAAGATAAATCGCTCGGCTGCACCCAAAAAGCCGGTCATAGCCAAGTGGTCGATGTGTTGAAATATGGTGAACGCCTCTGCAAAGCCGGTTTAAATCTATTAACGGCGCCGGGGAACGATGCGGTTGCCACCAGTGCGTTAGCTGCCGCCGGCTGTCATATGGTGTTGTTCACCACCGGTCGCGGCACACCATACGGCGGCTTTGTACCAACAATGAAAATTGCTACTAACAGTGAATTAGCTCAACGCAAACGCAACTGGATCGACTTCAATGCCGGACGTTTAGTTGAAGATGTTGATATGAGCCAGTTATTGGACGATTTTATCAACAATGTGGTTGAAATCGTGAACGGCAAACCGACTAAAAACGAAATCAATCAATTCAGAGAGTTAGCAATCTTTAAGAGTGGCGTAACCTTGTAAAAGATATTTCACAAACAACCCGATACAAAAACGGCATAACCTACATTTTGTGTAAGTTATGCCGCATTTTTAATGGTGGTTCACGATTAAATATCTAAATTCGCGTGCAATGCATTGGTTTCAATGAAATCACGGCGCGGTTCAACTTCATCTCCCATTAAAGTGGTGAAGATTTGATCTGCTGCCACTGCATCACGAATGGACACTTTTAACATACGACGTGCTTCCGGATCCATTGTGGTTTCCCATAACTGTTCCGGATTCATTTCACCCAATCCTTTATAACGCTGTACGGACAAGCCACGACGCGACTCTTTCACTAACCAGTCAATTGCTTGTTCAAATGAGCTAACATTCAAGCGGCGTTCGCCACGAGTAACATAAGCCCCCTCTTCAAGTAGGTTGCGTAATTGATGGCCAAGTTTCAACAATAGTGCATATTCACTGCCTTCGATAAAATGGAAATCCAAGGCGTGATCGGTATCAATGCCGTGAGTGCGCACAGTGATCACCGGTTCATATAAATGACGTTCTGCATTGTATTGTACTTTCGCAGAATAATGGGTACCGTGCTGTTCTTTGCGGGTCAAGGTTGCCACTAATGCATCCACCCAGCTTTTCACGGCTTCCTCTTGCTGCATTAGTGCCGGTGTTAAATCATCCTGATAAATCAACTCGCGCAAAATTGCTGCCGGATAACGGCGAGATACTCGGTTAATCATTTTATTTACACGGTTATATTCTGCGACCAAATTCTCCAACGGCAAACCTTGCATTGCCGGTGCGGTCGGATTGACATATAACGCCGCTCCGTCCAACGCAATCGCCAATTCATATTGGGTCATTGCATCGTCATCTTTAATATATTGTTCCTGTTTACCTTTCTTCACTTTGTAAAGTGGCGGTTGAGCAATATAAACGTGTCCACGTTCGATCAACTCCGGCATTTGACGATAGAAGAAAGTTAATAACAAGGTACGAATATGTGAGCCGTCCACATCCGCATCGGTCATAATAATAATGCTGTGGTAACGCAATTTGTCCGGATTATACTCATCACGCCCAATGCCACAGCCCAATGCGGTAATCAATGCCGCTACTTCTTGGGAAGAGAGCATTCTGTCAAAACGAGCCTTTTCAACATTTAAGATTTTTCCTTTTAACGGCAAAATTGCCTGATTTTTACGATTACGTCCCTGTTTGGCAGAACCGCCGGCGGAATCCCCTTCCACAATGTAGAGTTCTGACAATGCCGGATCACGTTCCTGACAATCCGCCAATTTACCCGGCAAACCGCCTAAATCCAATGCGCCTTTACGGCGAGTCATCTCTCTGGCTTTACGTGCCGCTTCTCTTGCACGAGCCGCATCAATAATTTTGCCGACAATAATTTTGGCATCGTTCGGATTTTCCAATAAATATTCTTGCAAACGCTCACCAACTGCAGATTCCACTACACTTTTCACTTCGGAAGAAACCAGTTTATCTTTGGTCTGTGATGAAAATTTAGGATCCGGCACTTTAACGGACACAATCGCCACCAAGCCTTCACGCGCATCATCACCTGCCATCGCCACTTTCGATTTTTTGTTATACCCCTCTTTTTCCATATAGTTATTAAGGGTACGGGTCATCGCTGCACGAAAACCGGCTAAGTGAGTTCCACCATCACGTTGAGGAATATTGTTAGTGAAACAATATAAATTTTCTTGGAAACCGTCATTCCACTGCAACGCCACTTCCACACCGATACCATCCTTCTCGGTATTAAGATAGAAAGGTTTACTATGAATCGGATTTTTATTTTTGTTTAAATATTCCACAAATGCTTGAATTCCACCTTCATAATGAAAGTGATCAGAACGGTTGGTGCGTAAATCAATTAAACGAATAGATACGCCTGAATTCAAAAATGAAAGCTCACGCAAGCGTTTAGATAAGACCTCATATTGGAATTCTGTGTCGCTGAAAATAGACGGACTTGGCCAGAAACGCACAGTAGTTCCGGTTTTATCACTCTCACCGATAACTGCCAACGGTGCCTGCGGTTCGCCTAGATGGTAAAATTGTTCGTGAACGTGTCCTTCTCGGCGAATGGTGAGCTGTAACTTGTCGGAAAGTGCATTTACCACCGACACCCCCACGCCGTGCAAACCGCCTGAAACTTTATAAGAGTTGTCGTCAAATTTACCGCCGGCGTGCAATACGGTCATAATCACTTCCGCTGCAGAAACGCCCTCTTCTTCGTGAATACCAACCGGAATACCTCGCCCATCATCCTGCACGGATACGGAATTGTCTTCGTGAATAGTCACCACAATGTCTTTACAATAACCGGCTAAAGCTTCATCAATCGCATTATCAACGACCTCGAACACCATATGGTGCAAACCTGTACCATCATCGGTATCTCCGATATACATACCCGGACGTTTACGCACCGCATCAAGCCCTTTTAATACTTTAATACTTGATGAATCGTAAGAATTTGACGTTTGATTTGACATAATTATTATCTCTAGTTTTATTCAAAAAATTAGGCTGAATTATAGCAGAAAAGGGCTTTAAATCCTAGAACATACCGATTTTATGCTCCTGTTTTCGGAAGAAACAATACCTTAACGGCGGCATTGCTGTGCGAATTGTTCGCTGGCTTGATCCAACCAACTTTGATTATGAGAAGCCGTTTGATTTTTCATATCTCGTAATGCATCATAAATTGCCTGTTCCAGTGTCGGGATGTCCACCTGCTGCCAGCAATTTAAATGTTGAAAATTGTTTTGCAAATCGGCAGCAAAAATAATGCCGCTGTAATAATCGTAAATATAGCCGTCAAAACCTTTTCCCTGATCATAAAGCTGATGTTTTAGCTCAGAAATCGGCTGTTTATATTTGCCGTTAAACCAATCAACAACACCGTGTGCAAAAGAATCAACATTAAAATGCTGATTAACTCGTCCTTGATAAGTCTGCTGTGTCGCCTGATAAACCGGTGCATAAGTGCTTTTCACCAGCTGCTCTTGTGGCAGATCAATCACCGGCTTTGCCTCATGTTGCTGCGCACAGGCCGCTAGCAACAAAATCGCTGTCATCAAAAATAATTTTTTCATTGTCTTATGTTTTCCTTGATATTCAATAAATCACTAATATACCTCAAGCAACGGATGATAAATTTTACAATTCAGTGTTATAATCGCAACTTAATTCATCCTTATAACAACTTTTAATTATGAGTCGTCAGAAAAAAACAAGAAAAATCAGTGATTTAATGCCTGCACGTAAACAGGATAAAACCGATATTTCCAGCACTAAAAAAGGCAAAAAACCAACAAGATATGAGTTGGATAACAAGGCTTGGGAAGAAAAACGTAAGAAAAAACATAAAGGTCGCCCTTCCGGCAGCCGTTATGCTAACGCTGAAAAAGCGGATATGATTATGGAGAATGTCAAAAAAGATCCGCGTGTCGGCAGCCGTAAAAAAATCCCATTAATTGTGGAAGAAGTGAATCAGCAACAAAACAGATCCGTTGAACCCATTGAGATTGTCATTCGTCCGAAAAAAGAGCGTTCCGCCGAACAGGAATTATTTGAGTTGGAAAATAACGAAATTCTGAATCAATTGCTTGATCAACTCGAAGCGGGAGCAAAACTTTCGAAGAAAGATCAAGAATTCGTTGATCAATGTTTAGATCGTATTGACGAATTAATGGCAGAATTAGGTATTGAGCCGGAAGATGACAATGAGCAGGATCTTTACCATCAATTTGAAAAAATCAATATCAACCAATTTAAATAAATTACGATGAATATTTCAGTATTACTATTAATTGTTGGCTGTGTCATTATCATTGCAATGGCAAGTTATCTTATTTGGCTACTGCTTGCCATCAAAAAGCAGAAACGCTTATTACAGCAGGCTTATCAACAACGAATGGATCGATTGTTAGAAAGTATCGAAATTATAGCCAAAGCAATGTTGAGTGATGAATGCAATCATTCCGAAGGTGTGTTACGCTTAAAACCGTTGTTGGAAGCCTATGGCAAAATTCAGCTGAATGCCTTCCCTGCGATGCAGGAGCTTTACCTCACCGTTAGAGATATGCCGATTAAGGAAGAACGTCAGGCATTGGATAAAAAAGAGAGAAGGAAGCTCGATCTCACCAGAGAAAGTAAAGAAGCAAAATTAGAAAAGCAAATCAAGTTGGAGTTGCCTCAATTACTTGAGGGTCTTAAATAATCATAATTAGTGGGTATTTATTATGTCAGAAATTTTATGGGATCATAATCTGATTCGGAAATATAACCAATCAGGACCGCGTTATACTTCATATCCGACAGCATTGGAATTTAATGAAGTTTATAACAATGATGATTTTATTATGGCGGCGGAACGTTATCCGACACGGCCGTTATCATTATATGTGCATATTCCTTTCTGTCATAAGCTCTGTTATTTCTGTGCGTGTAATAAAGTCATTACACGGCATCAACATAAAGCGGATATTTATTTGGACTACTTGGAAAAAGAGATCCGCACCCGTTCAGCGTTATTCTCAAAACGTACCGTTACCCAAATTCACTGGGGCGGCGGTACACCGACCTATTTGACGGAAGAGCAGTCTGACCGTTTAATGTCTATGTTACGTAGCCATTTCACAATTAGTGAAAATGCGGAAATCAGTATCGAAATGGATCCACGTGAAATTGAGCTTTCGATGTTGGATCATCTGCGTAAAATCGGTTTCAATCGCATCAGTATGGGCGTGCAGGATTTTAATAAAGAGGTTCAGAAAGCAATCAATCGAGAACAGGATGAACAGTTTATTTTTGACTTAATGCATCACGCTCGTGAGTTGGGCTTTCAATCCACCAATCTTGATTTGATTTACGGTTTGCCGTTGCAAACATTAGACAGCTTTATGTTTACCTTGCAGAAAGTGCTTGAATTAAATCCTGATCGCTTAAGTGTTTTCAATTACGCACATTTACCGACACGTTTTGCCGGTCAACGCAAAATTAAACAGGAAATGTTGCCTTCACCGGAAACAAAATTATCTATACTGCAAAATACCATCGAATTTTTAACCAGCTCCGGTTACAAATTTATCGGAATGGATCACTTTGCCAAACCGGATGATGAATTGGCTATTGCGCAGGCAAATGGCGTTTTGCATCGTAATTTCCAAGGCTACACCACTCAGGAAGAGTGCGATTTGTTGGGAATGGGCGTGTCTGCAATCAGTCTTTTAGGCGACACTTATGCACAAAACCAAAAAGAACTGAAAAGTTACTATGCCGACATTGAAACTCGCGGTATCGCATTAAATAAAGGCTTAGTGATGACACGTGAAGACTGTTTACGCCGTGATGTCATTAAAGCCTTAATCTGCAACTTCAAATTGAAATTTGCGGTTATCGAGCAACAATATCAAATCAACTTTAAGCAGCATTTCGCTGAAGATTTGGCATTGCTTGCCCCTTTAGTCGAAGACGGATTACTTAGCATTGATGATGAAGGCATTACCGTTTCATCAAAAGGGCGTCTGTTAATTCGCAACATCTGTATGTGTTTTGATACTTACTCTCGCCAACAGGCAAAACGTCAGCAGTTTTCACGTATTATTTAATGAAAAGGAATCCGGATGAATACTTTACAATTTATCATTCAAACCGTTATCGGCGTCTATATTTTTATTTTAGTCGCAAAAGTCTGGTTGCAATATTGCAAAGTTGATTTCTACAATCCGTTGTCGCAAACATTAGTAAAATTGACACAACCGGTGTTGTTGCCGTTACGTAAAATCGTGCCAATGAAATATGGCATTGATTTTGCTGCAGTTTTGCTTGCGTTTATGCTAGGTGCAATCAAATTGCCTTTGCTCTATTTTGTGGTTTCCGGCCATCTTTCATTAGAATTGCCTTATGTGCTGTTATTAGGCGTGCTTTCTGTTGTTAAAGCGTGGGGTGAAATCATCTTTTGGGCGATATTTTTACGTGCTATTTTGAGTTGGTTCAGTCGTGGCGGTAATCCGTTAGATTATGTGTTATATCAAATCAGTGAACCGTTGCTGGCACCGATCCGCCGTATTTTACCACGCACCGGAATGCTTGATTTTTCAGTAATGGTATTAGGGATTATCCTGATTCTACTCAATAACGTATTGCTTGATCTCTTTGGTCAACTTTGGATGATTGCGTAATGGCAGTCAATCGTACTGAAAATGGGCTGTTGTTAAACATTATCCTGCAGCCCAAAGCCGGAAAGGATCAAATTGTCGGCTTATATGGTGATGAATTAAAAATCACTATTACCGCACCGCCTATTGATGGCAAAGCTAACGCTCATCTGCTTAAATTTCTTAGCAAACAATTTAAAGTCGCCAAAACACAAATTGAATGGCATATAGGACAAAATAGTTGATAAAAATAGGCTTAAAGCCTTATAGTACAAGGCTTTAAGCCCTCTTTTTGAAATATGAATAAAAAACTGCCCTTTCTGCCATAACACCTCAATTCAGAAGTATGGCAAACAAAATAATCTTCAACGTTATAAATGCCCCAGCTGTAATAAAACATTTACCTTCAAACCTAAATTAAATCCGGAACAAATCTGGCTTAATTATACTATTGGTAAACAGACTCAACAGCAGTTAGCTGATAAATATCATTGCTCTCCACGAACTATACGAAGATATTTAGAAAAAGCGTCTAAAACATTATTAAATCCCCC
>NZ_KB903685.1 GCF_000379785.1 Gallibacterium anatis DSM 16844 = F 149
GCCGCCACCGCTTTGTCAAACGCAGTCTTGACCGCTTTTGCAGTTGCAGCAAAGACAGATGAGTCTTGATTAACGCTATCTGTTAATTGCACAATACCACTTGTCGTTAAACTACCTTGCTCGATTTCATGCGTGTGTCCGTCGTTTACTACGAGATTAGTTGTGTCTTTCGTAATTTTTTTTGGTGTATTTTTCCCAAATAGCTCATTGATTTTCGCTTTCAGCCATTGCGTGCGATTTGCCAGCTGCTTTTGCGGTTTATTTGAGATACCGTCTTCACCGCCGACAACGGGGTCGCTTTCTTCGATACGATAAATCTCATTTTCCCACTTATTTTCTTCTCTCAATCCTGCCATGTTTGTCTCCTTTTTTTTATTTTTAAATTGAGCCGTGGTTATAAGCGCCGTTATAAGTAGCCCTGTTGTTATAAAGTAACGGCGCAGATTTATAATCTAAGATGCCGAGCACGCAGCGCGCCGGCGCATAGCCGCGCAAGACCTTTTTAATTTCTTCTGCTTGATCACGCGTGATTGGTTTTGAGAGCTTAATGCCGTAATACGCCCACTTTTCTGCAGCCGGAATCGCAGCAACAGATTGATTTGAGCTGTAATCACGTAAGATAAGCCCTTCATCAATTTCAATCTCGCCATAACCAAGTTTGCGCATTACTTCTCGAATGCTGTATGGCGTGCCTTTATAGCGATGCAATTGCACGGCATTGTTGATTAATGCAGACTTAGATTGATCCGTTTCAGCGACAAACATTCCGTCATAGCCGGTCATGCTCCATTTTTCGGCGAGCAGTGGCATCACTTCATCCGGTAACAACTCGACTAATGTCGTCATAATTTGACGTTTTTGCGTAAGATTAAGGCGCTTGCCGAGCTCGCATAACGCGACAAATTTATCACTTGCGGCAATAATGACCGGGTACTGTAAATTAGCCATCCTGACGCACCCCATTTACATTAATTGTGGCTGACGTGCAGTTCGCCCATTCTGTGGCACTGACCACCATTTTCGCCGGCTGATTAATCACAACGTCATAAACCCCCTCAACACGTAACACTTGCATTAACGCACTTGGTACGACGTCCATCCCCAACTTTCTTGTACGAGTAGAGAGGTAATTCAGCAACGCATCTCTCGCTTGCGTTTTGACGATGTCCTCGCGATAGCCTTGCAATAATGTCAGTTCGGCAATGATTTGATATTCGCGCACTACGGGCGATTTAACGCTAACCACGTCGCACAATGGGCGACGTGTCTCGGCGGAGAGGTATTGCTTAATCTCATTTTTCAGGCGTTCATCCGGTACACCGGTGACGGTAAGTGGGTAAATATCGACTTTTCCGCCTGCTGGAGTAATCACAGCAACATCAACTATCGCTTGTGAGACGGAGCGCGTGTAATACTCATACGCTGCCACCGAACCACAAGTGTTAAAGGCTTCTGGTGCGGCTAAAATCCGCAAGCGATAAGCATCATCATCTTCCTCTTCAATGCCACCTGAGGTGATGTCAATATTGGTAACGGTAACCTCTTTGTCGGTGGCAAGTTTGCTTTTTAAGGTTTTAACACGTCCGATTTCCCAACCATTTCCAAGTATGCCAGTAACTGTCGCTTCCGCTTCAATTTCGACATAACTAATCAGTGGGGTAATCACGTCATCAGCAATCGTGGCAAAACTAAGTTGGTCAGTAACCGCTACGACTGTGCCTTTAGGAATTAAAATAGATTGATGCTCACCGGCAACACTAAAACGCAACACACAACGTGCCGCCTTATCACGCAAGCGATAACAACCGAACGGCTCACCACATAAATCGAGGGCTAAGCCTGTGGCGTACTGAGGAAACGTCTGTAAAAAGGCTTCATTAATCCCTTTGCGGATTAACAACTCACGATAGGCATAGGTTTGAATAATTGAGCGTTCAATATGCGCTGGCTGTAATGTTTTGCCAGTACGTTGTTCGTAGTCTGCAATCGCTTCCGCTAAGATGACTTTGACATCATCCGCAATAATTTTAACATCCTCTCTTGCTTGACTAACCATAGTTCACCTCGGTTTTATAAATTTGTCGCTCCACGTCCTCACGTAAGCACCAGCGAATATCAAAGTAAAAGTGCGGTGCTTCGCCGGTAACATTGACGCTCTGCACCACAATCCGTGTTTCCCAGCGTTCTAACGCCGTCCAGATTTCACGCACGATATTTGGCACAGCCACATCAAACGGCTGGTCGATGTAGTCAAAATGATTGCTACCAAACTCGGGGCGCAAAATATCGCTGCCCTTTCGGGTAGCCAAAATATTGCTGATACATTGGTGGATATCGTTTTCACCGGTAATGGCGATGTTATCACCAAGTTCCGGCGAGAGTTGCCAATGGATATGGGTAATTTGTGTCTTCATAGCCCTGAGAATACAGGGCGGAGAGAAAAATTGATTTTAAAGGGCTTTAAAGATTTATGCTGGCTTGCCGGTCTTAGACGGCCCACTAGCAACATTGACGTGAACGTGGTTTTTAAGGCTAATGCCATCAGCAATGACATCACCGCCATTTACGGTAATAGTGCCGCTGTTAACATCAATATTGCAGTTATTCACAATCACTTTGCCGCTGGTGTGGATAGTGAGGTTGCCGGTTTTACGGTTATGCTCAATGGTGGTGCCGTTGCTAAAATTTTTAAGCCAAATATCATTACTTGATGCCGGTGCCGGGTCTTGATTATTGTAAATCGTCCCCAGTACACAACCGCCTTCACCACGAGCATCGAGCAAAATAGCCACCAATTCACCCACATCAGGCAAACAATAAAACTGATTACCGCCGGCATTCGGTGTTAAAAACGACAACCACGCCGTTTCAAAATCTTCCAGTGCTGGAATTGTCGCTTTAATTTTATGTCGTTTAGCATCCACTTGCGAGACAATGCCTTCTTGATAAGTCGCTGCAAAATTATGGGTTGGTGCTTGCGTCATTTGCTATCTCCTCAATAAATTCTAACATTCGGATTTCAAGACTAGTGGTATAGCCGTTTGAACGGGTAAAGCTATGATGTGCGGATTTAATCAAATACTTGCCGCTAAACATCCCCATTTGTGTCAGCATAATGGTATTACCGGCGACCAGCTTCGGATTACCGATAACAGTAATATCGCCAGCTTGTTGATCATCATTTTGCTGATGCAATGCGGCTTCTGCTCGTGCATTTATCTGTTCTTGACTCTCGCCTCGTGTTACCACTTTTAATGTATCTTCATTGCTAGCTTTCGCTTGTTTTTTGTTCGGACGTTTGCTTTTAGTCTGCCGTTCGGCTTTTATTGTTTTTTTCTCATCGGTATTAAAACCGGCAATCTCAACCTTTTTTACTGTATCTTTTATACGGTCACGCAAGCGGATGGAAAGTGTTTGCGTTAAATCTAGCATCGCTACCGGCGCACGTTGTTCAAGACTTTGCATCGTGGTAAATACTAACGTTTTGCCGACAATCTTAAAGCTATGGTTATACTCGTGAGCTAATCGGGTTAAAAACTCAACATCACGCTCCTGATATTGGGTAACACGTTTAATCGGGATGTTGGCGACCGTGCCGGTCACGTTCAGTTTTAAGCGTCTTGCCACCTCACGCACAATCGCCGCTAAGGTGGTATTTTCGTACGCTTTCGGTTTTAAGGTGCGGTTAGCTTTGCTGATACCGGTGCTTAACGCCCGTAACGTTACCACCGTACCGCTTTGGCGGTCATATGACCACTCAATCTCATCAATTTCAAACGCCCCTAAATTGACCAGTGGTGCGCCAACATAGCCAAGCAATAAGCGTAATTCATCGCCCTGCGTCGGAAACCAGTTGCGGATCCATTTACCCTCAATATCCTCAAAGGTCACCTGTAATTCATCGGATTGGTCGGCGAGGTAGTCAGTATAAGTCAGTTCTTTTAAATAGGGCTTAACATCCGTTGTGATGTTACTTTTGCCATAAAAAAGTTGAAAGTCGGGCTGACTGACGGTTAAATTCATTCTGCCTCCTGTATCCACGGCGGTAAATCAGCTTGTGAATCGGTTTTCACATGAATAATTGGCACATACAAAACCTCACCGCGCGGCAACACCTCGCAAAATGAGAGATGTGGGTTAGCGTTAATTAAGCGATTGATTTCGCCGACATCGCCGTAATAGCGATAAGCCAATAAATCCCAACGCTCACCCTCACTAATCGTGTGCTGAATTACTTTATTCATCGCGCACCTCGTTATTATCTTCACGTAACACAATCCACGCCGTCATTTGCGTAACCGGCTCGCCAAGCCGTTCAAGCACAGCATCACAATTATCTAGCGCTTTTACCCCAACATCGAACCATTCACTCAATTCACTGTCGTTTAAACCTTGCTTAAACGCACTTTCAAAGACGTTTAAATTGTCGGCAATCTCGGCTATATCGCGCATAAAATAGGTGGTACCGCTTATACCTTGTGTCAGCAGTTTAAAACTGTCGCTCAAACCTAACATCTCACCTAATGGCGTTAAGGCGCCACCAACACGTTCAATCACTGCCGGCAACTGTGCCAACGCACTTGCCGGATCAGCGGCTAATGTTTTGATCAATGTTGTTGCATTACGCACATCATTAATCACCCGTTTGGTCTGCTGATAGAGCTGCACCCCTTTTGTCACTAAGGTTTTAGTTTGATTAATCGCTTTCACCGCACCAGCAGGCAACAATGCCCCGATAGGTGAATTTGCCCCGAATTGCAACGCCAAACCGAGAATATCTTGTCCCTGTTCCCCGACAAACTCTCGTAAGGTCACTGATACTTCACGTGCCAGTGTATTGCCGAGCGCATCGCTGTACAGAGCTTGGCTTTGTATATCGACAATGACAAAATAACCTTTAAACTGATTAAAACCGATCACTAATGCCAACGCTTGTTGATTTTCCTTGGCTAAAATCAACTCCTGATAACGCCCATCGACCGAGCCAAGCATATAGTGCAGATTAAGATTTAATGTGAGTTCAGTCAGTTCATTACCGATAGCTTGCAAACGTGGACGACCGCTTAGCACATCGTGTTGGGCATAGGTCGCACTGTGTTTTTCATCCAACGCTGTCGGTGCATTTAACAAATCAAAGGCGATATGCCCTAATAACGCATAACTCATTAGTAAGCCCTCCGCATTTTTTGATCTACGACACGATTAATCAGCTGTTCAAACTCGCGCAAGCTCATCTGTAAACCTTGCTGTACTTGTTCAATTACGCCTTGCCCAGACGCACCATTGACATTAATGGTTGGATTAAAATTAACAACTATTCCATCGCGTGGCTGCGGTGCTGCATGCGCATTTTGTGCTTGCATTGTGTGCTGCAATGACTCGTATTGTGTATTTGTAGTTTGTTTTTGCGCAAAGTTAGCTACCACTGGTTTTTCTGTTTGTGGTTTCGGCAAGACTGTCGCAGATGCAATGTCTTTAATACCACGCCACATCTGAGCGAAGAGTGATGTTGAGATGATAGCAGGTGTCGCTTGTTTTTGTGCCAAAACTGTCGGTGCCGGCAGATTCACAACCGGTTTTTGTGACACTATTGGCTTCATTGCTTGTACTGTTTTTGCGTGTGGTGTGTGCGACTTAGCTATTTTTTGTTTTTGTGATGACTGACGACGCAAATGTGCCGGTAAATAAGCCGCTGTCAGCGCAGCAGTGGCGTTATCTGCGGCACGACGATTCACGCCACGAGGACGTTGTCTTGTGGCTTTGGTTACCTTTGTCGGCACAGTAACCACCGGTTTAAGCTGCGGCGTTATCTTAACCAATGTCTGTGCAGTATCCACTACCGGCGTAGTTGGCTTAAGTTTAGGCGTTGCAGCGACCAATGTGTGCGCTGTATCTGCCACCGAGGTAGTTGGCTTGAGTTTTGGCGTCGCGCTGGTCAAGGTACGTGCAGTGTCAATCACCGGTGCAGTCAAGGTCTGTGGCATCGCTTGCTGCATTTTTTCACCCATACCACTCACCGCATTAGCGACTTTCATCGCTGATTTTGCTACTCCGATGACTAAGCCATCCACCGTGTTTTCACCGTAACCCATAAATACACGGCTCGGGCTGTGGATACCTAATTTTTTCGCAAACCAATTTTTGACGCTGTCGCCGAGTGCACTCACCGTCTGTTTTGCGCTATCCCACGCCCGATTGATGCCGTTCACCAAGCCGTTAATAAGGTTTTTACCAAATTCGGTAAAATTATTAGGTAAATCGACACCAAACCACGACAACACGCCGGCAAAGACTTTGTAAAATAAGCCGAGCGGTGACCAGTTAAGGATAGTGGCGGTAATGTTGCCAATCCCCGAGTGAAAAAAGGCGTTGATGTTATCCCAAATCCCACTAAACCACGCCGCCGCTTGCGACCAAATGCCGCTAATCCACGTCCACGCTGCATTAAATTTAAGTTTTACCCAATCCCACAGCTGTCCGAAAAAGGCTTTGATTGGTGCCCAGTAGCGGTAAATTAGGTAGGCGGCAAGCGCGATACCAGTAATGGCAAGCCCAATCGGATTAGTGAGCATTGCGCGCCCTAAAAAGAACAGTGCTTTGCCGGCGAGCATTATGCCTTTAAACAATGCGCCCATTAACACTTGTGCTAATTTAGTCGCGACAAGCACCGTCTTGCCAATAAATCCAGCGAGTGCGATAAAGCTGCGCCCCACAAACGAGAGCACTAAGCCACCAAGTCGCAGTAAACTGCTGCCCAAAAACAAAACGGCTTGCGTTGCTGCCTTTATCCCCACAAGCAATTTCCCGCCAAAAATCGAGCCTAGCTGCAACAATAGCGGCAAATTAAAGCGCACAAGTTTAGTTAACAGCATAACCCCCGAATTTACGCCAGCGATAATGCCTTTGCCTGCAGTAAAGACGGCTAATACCCCGCTAAAAGCGCCATTTAACGCTAAGATAGCGGCAACACCTGCACCAATCCCAACGCTTCCTTGTACAATAACGGCGACCAATTCTTGATGCTGTGCAATCCAATCGGTAATGCTATAGATAAGCGGACGGATTTTATTGATGACCTTATTGATAATGGGCAAAAATTGGCTACCAATGTTGATAGCAATTTCGGTAAAGCTATTTTTAAGCAGTTTCAGACTATTTTCGGTAGTCGCCGCGCGGGCAGCAAATTCACGCTCCATTGAACCAAGATATTTCGGTTTGCCTTTTTCATCGGTCTGCTGCAAGGTTTTTAAGCTATCTTCCAACACATTGACATTACCAGCTAAGACAGCAACATCGTCAGCATATTCAAGCCCAAATAAATCAACCAAAATGCCCATTTGCTTTTCTTTAGGCATATGCTGGATTTTTTTCAAAAAACCGACTAAGGCTTGCTCGCCATTTTTAGCAATATCTGCTTTTAATTGCTTTGCGCTAACGCCCACACTAGCTAACGCTGCCTGAAATTTCTTACCGCCCTTGTCGGCAGTCATCAATTTGGTCAACATACCATTGATTGCGGTACCAGCGACTTCCGGTGCTTTACCCAAAGAAATAAAACTGTTTGCTAACGCCGCTGCCGCATTTTCGGTTAAGCCAAATTGCTTAGCCACACCACCAATTCGACCAAGTGTACTAACAATATCGCTGGCTTTGGCTGGACTGGAGTTTGACAATTCGTTGATAGCATCACCTAATTTTCCAATTTCCTTAATCGGAATTTTATACACGTTCGCTAGTTTTGCCATTGCATCGCCACTGTCTTCAGCGGACATATCAAAGGCAACCGACATCTTAGCAATCGTCGTGGTAAATTCTTTTAAATCCTCTTCAGCTACACCAAGCTGCCCACCAGAGGCGGTAATGGCGGCAAGCTCTTCGGATGTCATTGGTAACGTGCGAGTAAGTTCTAAGATATCTTTTGAGAGGTTTTTAAATCCTTCAGGCGTTTTAAAATCAACGACTTTCTTAACATCTGCCATTGCACTTTCAAAGGCAATCGCTGGCTTTGAGGCAGCAAGCACTGTCGAACTTAATGCAGATAAGGTAGAAGCAGCGCTACCTAGACTAATCCCTGCCTGTGTTGCCAACGCTGTTAGCTTATTTTTGGTAGATAGTGTGTTGTCGCGAAAGAGTTTAAGGCTATTAGAGAGTGATTTAATCCCCCTTACTGCACCAGTAACAGACGCACCAATGATTAAAGATATTGCTAAATTCGATCCCATAAGTTATAGTCCCTTTATTAGGTTTATGAGGAGGTAGTGATGAAAATTATTTTTGAAATGGTTTCAACTGCGATCATTACAGTAATCGCACTGTCTGCCTTTTTTATTGTTAGCATTTTAGGTGGTATGATTTACACCACCTATCCAATCACAACCACCGTAATTGGGGTTATTTCGGCTATCTTGTTTGTACTTTGGCTTATTGGCACTGTGTTTAACCGTAAAGCCGCTAAATAGCGGCTTTCGTATAATTTGCTTTGATCTGACGCTTTGCCTGCTGATACCATATTGAAACATCATCCAATGTCATTTCTTCAAGCTCACTTGGTTGCCAACCGAACCACCACGCTAAATCCGCTAATACCTCATCTATTTGGCTAATGCCGACTTTCCCTTTAGCATTTTTTCAATAACTACCGAGGCTTTAGTAAAATCAGCCACATCAAGCTCATCAATATCTTCAGGGACTAATCCCGTAAGGGCAGCAAGCAATTCAATACTTTGCTCCACCTCCGTTGTGCTGCGCAATTTACGAATATCTTTGGCTTTTGCACGACGAATATGCAATTCGGTAATCTCTTTGCTCTCACCATCACGGATGGGGTAATCTAATTTCACGATTTCGGTCATAAAAAAACTCCTTAGTAGGTTATGGTTAATTTCTACTAAGGAGTTTACTTAAACAGGTTTAAATTTGATTTTAAAGCGCTTTAAAGATTTTTATTGACCAATATTGGTGCGGTATTTTTGTAAAATATCCTGTCCTGCAACACGATATTGGTTACTGAAGGCATCATAGAACAGCACTTCTTTGCCATTGATCATTTGCTTCACTGAATGCACCTGAAACGTCATCGGATATTCAGTTGGCTCTTTCTTGTATTCACCAAGATTGACCTTGCTAAACATCGCATTTAATGTCAGCACCAACGGCACTTCTTCCGCCATCCCCGCCGCATTGAAGACTTTCACATCGGCACGTACCATCAGTTGGGCGGTTTTAAACGGATTGCCGGCAACTGCTGCCACTTCCGGATAATAGCCGTCCCACGTGACTTCACCTTCTAAAGCGTTCACCTTACTTGGTAGCTTAATCACACCCACTAAGCCTAGATTGTCGTGTTCAGTAAACTCCACTTCAAACTCAGGCAATTTGATGCTTTTCGCTTTGCCAATTAAGCTGTTGCCGTTGATATAGACATTGGCATTATCGACTTGATTGATGACTGCACTCATTATTGTCCTCCGGAAACTAAATTCACTAAGTATTTACGCGTAACGACACTGGTGTTGGTGATCCGTTCCGCCGGAATTTTCGGCGTAAAATCGTATTGAATCGGCACTTGCCCATTACTGAAGGCATCGACCAAATCCGCATCCGGATCAAGCTGCACGCTGAAACCGACAATGGATTTTAACGTGCCCATATAGGTTTCCACCGTGCTTAATAAGCTGTCCAACAAGGCATCATCAATCGTTGAATCCATATATTGCAACTCGGCACGGCGGATACTTTCGTCGATTAAATCGGCAGTGCGTTGTACCGTTTCGAAATTGCTGATATGGGTATTGGTCGGGTAGCTGGCATTGCGGTTACCCCAAACGCGGAAACCGGTGCCGAAACTGTTAAATACGGTGGTAATCCCGACCGCATTTAAGCGATTGGTTTCGCTTTGTACATCGTCAATACGTGCTGTTAATGCCACTTCAACGCCCTCTACGCCTTTTAATTGACGGTTGGAAATACTGTGCCAATAACCTTGCTTCACGTCGGTCAACATTCGCAAACCGGCGGCGTGAGTAGCTAAACTTTCCAGCGTATTGCGTTCACCTAACAGATACGGGTAAAAGAGCTGGGTGCGGTCGGAACTGGTCTTAAAGTTAATGCTGCCTTCCGGACCACGTCCGGCAATCGCTTGCGATAAGGTGGTTTTCGGCGGTGCAGCAACATAAGCGACCGCATTTAAACGTGAGGCATAGGTTTCCAATGCCGCTGCCATTGTCGCTGTGGCGTCATATTGCGGGCAGATCAACACTTTGGCATCGGCACCGAACAAGTTAAAGCCGGCGGTGAGCAATTCAAAACCGCTGCGCGCTTCGGTGCGAGAATCAACGCCGCCTTTAATCTCGGCTTCCGTGACCTTGCTTGGATCGGCATAGCTGTAAGTTGCTTTCAACTGTGGCGCATTGCGTGCTTTCAGCAAAGTGATTTCACCGGTTAATAAATCGACACGGTAATCTGTGCCTTCAACCAACACCTCTTCGTTATCTTTTAGCGATAACTCGATTAAGCCGACATTGGCAGTTTGCGCAATTAAGGTCATTGCATCCAACGTTAACGCTTCTTCGCTGACGGTGGTGCGATGTTTGCTTGGATCTAACACATTGATCACATAGACTTGACCGGCGGCGTAACGGCTTAAAATATCCAACGCATCACAAAGTGAGTAGCCTCGGTCTAAGAGGTTGCCGAATTGGGCAAAATCTTTTTTGGTGACACAACATTTCAGGACATTGACATCACCGATTGGGGCGGTGCCGACAATGCCGATAATCGCGCCGTCTGCTTGGCCGACATGGACACTGCCACCATTGATTCGGATCGTTTCTGCGCCGTGATGATAGGCTGCTGGCATTAGTTTTCTCCTTTTTTAGGTTTTAATTTTTTATCGAGCGGTTGCCCTTGACGGCGCAATATCGCTTCGACAAATTTCGGTTTATGTTGTGGACTGAGCTGCTCAAGCTGCACGGTTTCGGTCTCAAATTGCAGTTGATATTGCCAAATTCCACTCTCTTCATCGTTGAACTGTTCACTGACCAAATAGCACTTGCCGCAGTTCGGTGGCTGAAAGCCGGCAATACTTAAGCGCAACTGATCAAGCACTGCCAACGCGCCGTTGTCGTTGTGTAAATTGCGACTGATCACGGTCAGCATCAGACGCAATTTGCGAGTTTGACTGACCACATCACTGGCACGTAAAGCACCAAAGGTGGAGCCGACATAGCCAATCAACACAGCGCCGTTGGGGTGCGCCAGATAATAATCACTTGGATTATCCGGCATTAACTCCACCTGCCAATCCGGCAGGGCAGCACTTAACTGCTGTTGAATGGCGGTCAAAATCGGGAGCGTGGCAGACATCAGTAACCGTCCGTATTCAGTTTTTGTGCCGAACGCACTTTAAATTCACCGCTGTCGGCTAACAATTCGCCCGGCTGTTGGTTATCGCCGGCATCGGCAACACCTAAGTGCAATTTGCCGGTGGCGATTTGTTCCAATTCTTTAATCGCCTGTTGGTAGACCTCTTTCACCGTTTCCGGCATTTTCATCTCCGGTCGGCGCGCATAGAGCCAATAACGTGCCAAGGCGCAAGCGTGCGACTCAATCAGTGTCGGCGTATCCTGTAAAGGCAACGGATAGCGAGAGCGCAACGCCGCATCAATCCGCTCTTCGGCAAAGCGAATCGCCATCTCAATCACCGGCAAGGCAATCTCGGTTGCTCGACTGTCGTCATTACTGAGCTGGATCAGGATTTGTCGGCTGAAAGTCGCTATCAAGCGCTCCGTTGTGATATACATTATTTCGCCTCTTTCGCTGTTTTGGTTTTTGCTGTAGCTTCAGCGTCCGCTTTAGCATTTACCGACGTTTCGACTTCGGCTTTAGCTTGCTCCGCTAACGCTTGTGCTTTGGCTTGTGCTTCCGCTTTTGCCTTTTGCGCAGCACTGTCGTCTTTGACGGTAAGGTAGTGCGACAAACGTTTGTATTGCGCTTCGAACAAGTTAATCTCCTCGCCCACGTCGTAACGTTTACCGTTATGCAAAATCGCCGTATGCGCCACAATGCAGGTCAGTAAGGTTTTGCTGGATGGATTTGCCATAGTTTCTCCTCCTATAACAAGCAGTCTTTAATCAGATAGCCGGCAGGCTTACCAACCAAGTGCGGTTTGTGAATGTCGGTGGTACGCACCACTTCCAATTTGCCGCCGTTTTCGACGTAACGGTCAACAAACAAGCCACCTTTGCGACGTACGGTATAACCGTAACTTGGCTCATACACCGTGCCTTTTTTCTCGGTTGAGCGCGGCGCAACATATGCCAACACCACGGTATCCGTCCAAATATCTTTGAGAGTATTGGACTCTTCATAAACTGCCTCACCGATTTTGACGGTGTCGACATCAATCAATTTGGCAAAAATCTCTGGTGTGATAATGCCAGTTTGCACATATTTGATTTTTTCAATGACCTTTGGATGACTTTTTAAGACTTGCCACACATCACCGGCAATAATGCAGACATTGGCTTTACGCCCGATGGAACGTTTAATTGCCCGTTTTGCCGCATCAAAAATCGCAAATGGGTCGGAGTTTTCGTGGCTAAACTGTGATTCACCGGATAACACGATTTTGTTAGTGGTGTCATAGTTGGCTTCATTTTGCGCCGCATCCGCAATCGCTTTTTCACGTCCGAGTGCAATCACATCTTGAGTGGTGTTAAGGGCAAATTGACGCAATGAGAAAATCGCCTCGTTCTCTTCACGGTAGTCAATCGCATATTCAACATCGTGTTCTTCCAGCGCCACATCAATCGCCCCGATATCTTCCGGCTCTAAGCGGTTTGAGGCACCGCGCAAGTTGCGCACGGTACTCGGCAGGCGGAACGCCAAGCGTCCGAACGTCGGAATTTTGCCGGCTTCTTTGTCGATTTCGACCACCGGCATTAAGGTTTCACCGACCAGTTCGTTGTTGTAATAGCCCTGTGCCAGTTGGGTTAAGACCGGGTCTTGAACACGTAATTTTGCTAAATTGTGTGCAGCCATTAATTATCTCCTTTTAGTTAATTATTGGTTAATTGCGTTAAACGCCTCAACGTAACTGACGTTGTGCGCTTTCATATAGGCTCGGACTTTTTTGTCCATCTCAATGCTTGCCGGATCAGTGCCTTCGGCATATTCCACGCTGTCATCTTTTGGTTCAGCGACTTTGTCTTTGGTCGCCACTTCCGCAAACTCAACCGATTTCGGCAGTTCAGTTAAAAACGCTTTTAAACGCTGTTTAAAGTCATCTTCCGAAAATTCAGTACTGTCATGCTCTGTATTCAGCAATGCGAGCGCAGCCTCTTTCTGCTTCGGTGAGAGCTTGCCTTCCGCAACCAAACTTTCCGCAAATGCCGCATTTTCCGCGTGCATTTTTTCGCGCTGCGCTTGTGCCTGTGCCGCTTTTAGCTGTGCATTTTCAGCTTCAAGTTCCGCAAGACGTTGCTTTTCTTGTTCCGACATAGTTCCTCCTTCATTTGGTTTCTCATCGGGTTCATTAAAAATAGGTGAGGGTGGTGTTTCATAGGTTTGCTTTAAGTCTTCGCGTGTTGCCTCTTCTTGCAAACTTTGCACTTGCCACGCTGGCAAAACACGGTCAGCATCATCTAAGCCAAACTTATCAATAAAAAAATCGCGCAACCGTTGCCACAACGAAGCATTGGTCCAGTCGCTAAACTCAACAAATTCGGTATCACTGTCGGCGAACATCGGATCTTTTAAGCCTTTGACCGCCGGCGGCATTGCGCCTAAAAAGCCGACGTGGCGTAAATAAAAGCCTTCCGGTTTTGGATTGTTGGCGCTGTTGGGCAAATAAAACGCCGCCGAGATTTTTTTAAACTTGCCTTCACGCACCAACTCGGCAAATTCACTGTCGACCTGTTGCGGTTCGGCTTTTAACACCTCGCCCTCCGCCACTAAGCCCTTAATCCAGCCATAAGCCGGGTTGTCGTGTTTCGGATGACCGATCACTATTGGCGCTTCGTGGTACTGGGTGCTGTAATTGGCGGCAATGGTTTTTAAATCATCGGCGGTAATGGTGATGGTGTTACCGTTGGCATCTTGCCGAGTGCCGGCACGAAAGATTTCGATAAGTTCCATAGCGTCTCCTTTGAATTGATGACGCTAGTGTAGCGATTGGGCATATAAATTGATTTTAAAGCCCTTTAAAGATTTTAGATGGGAGAGTGAGAAAGAAAAAAAGGAAAATAACGGCAGAATAGATTTTTAATATCGTTTAAATGCCGTTTAAATCTTTCAGGGTGCGTTTAAATTTTTTCAGATGATAAATCATATTGCCGAAAGAGAAAAACGCCACAGTGTGCGTTTTATGGCGTTTTCTAAATTATTTCATTTGCGATAGCTGTCGTTGCAATAATGCTGCCGCTTTATCCAGTAATTGCTGTTTATCCCGATCATTCACACCCAACCACGGACGAGCCGGAATTTTTGACTGTTTAGCAAAGACGGTATTGCCGTCTTTACCAAATTTTAATCGCTTGCCTTTCTTCGGTTTAATCACGCCACCAAATTGATGTAAGCGAGCATATTTAGCATCAGAGCCAAATTCCACACCGTTGTCATCGTAGTTGTATGCCGTTCTTTCAGACAAATAGCCCCGATGTTTTAAGATTTTGTCGTTACCTTTGATTTCTTGCGTAATCGGTGAAAGCGGCTTCCACTTTTTGCCATCCGGATCAACTTCTTGCTTAAAACGTGCCTTATGGATTTTTTTCAGGGTTTCGCCAAGCACACCGTAGAGTTTTTTCGGGTGCTGCAGTTGGATCGCAATCTTTTGCAATTCAGGAATGGCGCGGTCGTCTAGGGTAATTTTGATCATTGTCACACTCCAATAATTAGGCTAAAAAAGAAAGCGTGGTAATGTTGCCACGCTAACAAAAGGAAATTTAAAATGAACAAACAACAAGCAGATGAAACTGCATTAAGATTAACTGAAATCATCATCAACGCACATCACGCTTATATGCTTCCACAAAGCGATAATTATGAGCAAATCGCTGATGATGTTGTTTCGCTTATAGAAGCGATTTCAGAACGATTACAACGTTCAAAACTTAGTTAGATTCTGGATAATCCGAAAGTATTTTCAGGTTTTCCAGATAATATTGTAAAGATGTCTTGCCATTAGCAAGCTGTTGTAATAAAGCCGATTTAATGTCGGCTTTTTCTTGTTTGGTCAGCTGTTTAGGATAGCGGCTTCCAAATTTTTCTTCTTCCCAAAATTTCATTTTTTCTCCTTTATGTTGATTAAAAAATATTCTTAGACTATAGTATTGTTTAATTCTCTGTAAGCGGGTTTCCTACTGGAAAGGTTACGCTGGTTTCCACCGTATTATCCTGTTCGAATCAGGCAATGCTTACAGAGATCCCCATAATAATTCAAACGCATTCAAACTTTGCAAGTGTCGCTCATCAATTAAGCTGCCAGTAGTAACACTATTTAAGTGATATTTTTGATTTTTTTTCGTCAACCTATCTTTCAAATTAAATTTATACTCCAATTTCACCGCAATCTTTTTTCCTTGTGGTGCGTCATAAATAAAAAGCAAGGTGTTTAAATTTTTATCTGGGTTTTCAAAATGCTCTTTCCGCTGCAAAAGTATGGCTTTCGGCGCTTGCAAATAAGCAGGTAATTTTTCCCAGAATGACAACGGCACAGCAATGTTTGCACTCTCTTTTAGCTCGCGCAGCGAATGCAATAAACCTTTCCGCTCAATGGCGATAACCGCCGAATTAGAGGGGATACCCGCCGCCGTTAATTTATCAATGATCGCCTCGGGCAAGACGCCAAGTAATTTAACATCTTCAATGGCTGGTAAATCGGCTTTTGTGGCAACCGCTACTTTGCGCGCCCAGTCCTGAAACGCGCGGGCGTGTAACGCCATAATCTCAGGCTGCACCAGCAAATCATTAACCGCCTTTGAGGCAAAAAGCGGATCAGCCGTTACCATCTTTTGCATTAACATTTTGTCGACGCTATCCAGTCGCCCCGCCTTCAGGTTGTCAAAATTATGTGGCGTAAAACCGGCGTCGTAACCTTTCGGCAAGGTCACCGCACGCGGGTTGCCGCTGCGCACGCCGACCGTTTTGCTCTCATATTGGATCTCGACCGGTGGCGATACGGTACGCCCCATCGCTTTAAGGTCGTCTTCATCGTGGGCGATCACGGTACAATGGCAACCATACGCCTTAATCGGGTAGTAATAGCGCCAAAATGGGTCATTGGCGGGACGAATAGTACCGTCAAGCTCCACGTGCGCCGGTCGTGGGTGAGCATTATCATTATGTTGATATTCCCAATAGGGCATCACATCAGCTAAATCCAAATGTTGTTGCAAGCGTCCACGATTGTAGGCGGCGTAAACGTTGGTATCGTAAATAATCCGTGTACGCCAGTTACGCCCACCTTTATATTGCCAGCCGGTTTTTGCCACAATCTCATCAAAGCGTTGGCGAAATTCCTCCAATGTACCGCTTCGCTCAATCGCTTCATCCACCGCTTGCCGCAATGCCAATAACACTTCATTGCGATTTGCCCCCGCCACCATAAAAAAGTAGTCGTGTTCTTCGCCTAACACATCTAAATAGCTGTCGGTCGGTAAGTTGAGTTTTTTGGCAAAATAGCGTACTTGCTCTTCAAAACTAAAACCGCTTTGCACTGTCATTTTTTGCTCTCCTCAACCACGCTATACCGTCCGGCAAATTCGGCAGTAGTACTTGCCCACGCCATCACTTTGCCATACTCGGCGAAGGTCAGTTCCGGAATCAGACTATCAAGCTGGTTGCGAAAATCTTCCAAACTCTCCGCTTGTGAGAGCTTGTCTTGCACCTGTTGTAACCAGTTTTCGACATAAGGCTCACCCTCCACTTCGAGCTGTTCAACAATACCATCGGCGATATTTTTTGGCATTTCTGGTTCGGCAAACTGGGCTTGTGGCTTATCCGCCTTTTCAGTGGCTAACTCAATATCGCCGTCCTCAAAGTTGTAGGTGCGTTGCAGATATTGCGGAGTAAACTTCACGCCAACACGCGATAAAATCTCATCACGCTCCGCCTGTAATTTATCGACACTCTCTTGCTCAAACAGCTCAAACTTCGGCAACTGTTCCACATTAAAATTAAGTTCACAAAGCCAGTTTAAAAGCTGGTTAAACACGCTTTCAACCAGACGCGCATCATCGTTGCGGATATCTTCCAACACTTCCAGCCCGGCAGTAGCACTGGCACGATTACTGTCAGCTTCGGTCGTTTGGTCTTGCCCTAAAATGGCAACACTGATTTCCGATTTACAGTAACGCAAAAAGTCATCAAACACTTGTGAGCTGCCGCCTTTGCTAGCGCTTTCCAACAAATCAATCGAACTGTCGTCCGGAATAGCCGCCACCGCTGTACCAAGCATTTGCTCTAAACTGTCTAATAAATCTTCGGTTTCAGTCGGGGTAGAAGTGCGTGGATGTTTACCGACTAACCACGGCGAGCCATATTTTTCAGTGAACTCTAGCCAAAATTTAAACCCGCCTTTTTTAAAGGTTGCTGCCCAAAAGCATTTACTTAAATCACCTTGTCCGTATGGATTTTCATAAGTGGCGTCTTGGGTGGCGAGTAAAAATTTCTTCTCCGGCAATGTAATACCATCAAAATAATGGTCTTTGGTGCGTAGTTTTAATTGATTATCTTCATCAAAAATAAACCATTCCTGTGGTTTGCCCTGAATATCAAGCGGTTGCCAAATACCCTCCGCATAACGCCACACCACCTCCAACGCTTGGTAACCGAACAGGGTAGCGTTTAAAATTTGTGACATAATTTGATGGAGTGGGAGCGCATCAAAAATCGCTTCAAGTTGCTCATCAACGTCTTCACGTCCGGTTGGCGTGATTCGCCATTCTAAGCCTTTGACCGCCGCTTTACGTCGACGGACACAACCGGCAACATGACTATCTGCCAACACTTCGCGATAAGCACTGATATCTCGCCCCATCTTTTTTAGCACCGGATCAGGGTTTGGCAAATAATAGCCGATGGCGTAGTAATCTATCGCCTGTGCTCGGGTCGCAATCACGTTGATCATATCCTGTTTTTTATTCGCCATTTTAATATCCCTCTGTCATTCTTTTACTTTGTCGTGGTTTACGGCTAGACGCTTTCACCGGCAGCAATATCGCCTCATTGGCTGCCAACAGCGCCAAAAAACACGCCCACGTGCGGTCAGCGTGTCCGCTACTGTCGTTTTCCGCCACAAAGCGAGGTTGCCCCGTTGAACCTGTGACTTTTTTGAGCTTGTGCAAATCTTCACGCAAGGCATTATCACCTTGTGGTATGCGGATTCTTCTATCTTCAAACGCATTTTTGCCGATGGTCGCCATATTAAGTTTAGTTGCCACGTTAAACAGCACGCCTTGTACTCGCTGTTTGCCGTGTTGATATTGGGCATCTTCCACCATTTTTTCACCCATTCCGGTTTGGTCTAGGTTACAAGCAATGACGTTGTATTGGTGCATTACACGATCCAGCTCAGCTAATTGTTCACGCAAAGTAACACGTTTTAGCGTAACAATTTCCCGTGTCCAATAAACATCACCAACCAGTTCTAGCACCCAAATCACCGTTAAGTTGCTACGTACAGCAATATCCATCCCAATAAAGCACGGGTTACCGGTGTAATGTTCAGGCAAACCTGCCAAAGGGTGTTCAACGCTGTCAATTAAGTCATAAGAAAGCCAACTGCTGGCTTCATCCAACCATTTCAGTTCAAACTCCTGCGCCCACGCATCCTCATCATTTAAGCCTTTACGTAGCTGTTCAATATCTCGCGGTAAGCCGTCAGCGACCGCTTGATAAATATCGACCGTATGTCGCGACCATTCGGTATTGTCAAGGTCAGTCATCAACTCATAAAATTTATTGCCTTTGCCGTTGGGCGTGGAAACTACTCGCAATTTCCAACCAGCGGAGATTACCGGAAACAAAGCCTTCCAAATCTCACGACTGTCTTGATGAAAGGCAAACTCATCCAAAAAAACATTGGCACTAAAACCACGCGCGGTGTCTGGATTAGCGGGTAACGCGGTGATTTTGGAACCGTGCGGAAAAATCACCTCTAAGGCGTTAATGGTGGGGTCAAACGGCACTTCGGCGATTTTGCAAGTGACGCCCACCGCCTCAAGGTGGCGTTTAACGCCCTCATTGATTGCCTCTTTGGCTTGGCGCTCCCCACGCGACAAAATCACCCAACGAGCTTTCTCACCACGTGCTTCTGCGGCTAGGCAATCCAACACAATTTCTAATGTAGTGGTAAAAGTTTTGCCGGTCTGACGGGCAAACATTGCCACTTTGAAACGGCTGTTATCCTGTAGCCAACGCTGTTGATAGCCATACAATAGGGTGTTAGTCGCTAATGCCATAGACCGCTCTCATCATTTTTTCTACATCGGCAATCGCCATTCCGGATTGTTTACCGGCTTCTTCAACCGCTTTGGCGGCTTGTGCAATCACATCTTCACGGATTTCTTTTTCGCGTTTATAGTTGACTGACTGTGCTTGCTCAATGCGTTGCGCAACTAACGCTAATTGCCCCAATACTTTCGGGCTAATTTCTTTTCCCGATTCGCTCATACTCATTGATGTTTCAAAGGCAAGCGTTTTAACAAACTCAAGCAATAATTTACCGACGTCGCTGTCGGGCATTTCGCCAAGCTGCTTTGTCCACACTTCCGCCATTTGTCGACTTGCCCGAATTTTTGCCCCAAATTCTTCCATACGCGAGGCATAGCGATTTAAGCCGGTACGACTTAATTTCATTTCCGCCCCTAGTCCCGCTTCATCAATCAAACTGTTGATATACTCAAGGATATCTTGTTGACTGTGCGATTTATCGCGCAAACGCAATAACAATTCTTGACGGATATGAGGTGGCAATAAATCCACTTTTGAGGCACGTCCTCGTGTTTTTTTATCACTCATTTAAACCTCCTTTAAATCGGGTTTGATGTCGGTTTAAATCAGCGCAACAGCGGCTTTTTAACGCCATACACTTCGGTGCGACCTTGTGCTACCTCCAGCCCGCGAGCCGTCAAATACGCGACATAACAGCCGGCGACATCTTTAAGATCAATTAAACCTTGTTCTTTCAGCCAAAGCAGATGTGAACGCACTTGGTCACGACTGATGCGGTGTCCGTATAAGTCTAGGCAATCTTGTAAAATACTTTCGTTCGCATCGTTATTCGCTTCCACTAAAGAGCGTAAAATTACTAAGCGTTGGTCTTGTGCAAAAATATTGTACTTATCCATTTTTTACTTCCTTTTCTATCAACAGTTGTACTTGATGGCTTAAGCCCTCCACTTTAGTAGCGATTTTGTCGCTTTTGCCGTCCAGCTTTGCCATTAAGATTTTGATTTCGGCAAGGTCGCTGGTGGTTGGCAAATCCTGCACTTTGGTTTCCAGTGCGTCCAAGCGGTGTTCGTTGGTGCTGACTGTCTGTTTCAGGCTGTGCATTTCTTCACGTTTGATGTACTTGCTGTCCATTGTCAACCTAACAATAAACCCGACAAAACCGGCAACAGAGAGGATAATCCCCCAATGTTTTTGCACTACATCAAGGATTTCGCTCATTGCCTACCTCCTTGTGACAAATTGCCCGATAGGTTTGGTTATGCGCCCATATTTGACGCAAGGTTTCTGTCGTGTCGTTGCGACTTGCTTTAATCAGACCAAAACCGGCACAACTGCTATTCGTTACGTAAATCGCCGGCTTGCTGCAAGCGGTCAACAACATCATCACGGCTAACGCTACGGCTGTTTTCTTCATTTTTGTTTTTCTCCCGATAATTGCTAATTTGTGCTTGTGCCACTGCCTGTTGCTGTTTAAGCCGCTCAGCAATTTGTTGATAGGTGGCGATTTGCTTTTTCGCCTGTGCCACTTTGAGCCACAAAAAAGCAAACAGCACACCGAGCAAGGCGATGATGGTTAGCCAGATATAAGCACTTAATGTCATTGTTTATCTCCTTTATTGCCGATTGCATTAGCAAAACCTTTGGTCGCCGCACCGCCGGCACAAAAAATCGCAAAAGTCATAAACAGCTCCGGCGTATAGCTGCGGTCTAAATAGACGCAATACGTTAAAATCCCTGCCATCAGCAACGCCCCGAAAAACTGGATAAAGGCGGTGGTTGATAAGCGACCGTTGTCGTTGGTAATCAGTTCACTTAATTTCATCGTCCTAGCTCCATTAACATTATCTGTGCTTTGGTTAGCCCACCATTTTGCCGCTTACTTTGTTGGGCAAGTTTGCTAATGGTGTACTTCTTTCTTCTGGGAGATTTAGGGTATTTAGTCCATTTTTTCATTTTTGCCCCACTTTTTATCACGCCATAGCACATAGCGGTATTTAATTTGGTCGCCAATGCAAACACCGATTGCTTCACCAATTTTGATGCAGCAGCCGACAATCAAGGCAATCATCGCAATCGCAAGTAGACTGATATTCATTTTTTGTTTGCTCCTTAATCTTTAAATAGATGGTCTTGGTTAATCACCTCACCGCTATCAAGCCACGTCCAGACGTCAAAGCAGGGACAATCTTTCAGCCATTCATTCGGGGTAATTGTGCCGTCGCCGTTAAGGTCGGGGCTTAAATCTCGATGCCCGCAAATGCGTGCTTGAGGATATTTGGCTTCTAGCTCCCGCAATAAGCGGTGCAATGCTTGCCACTGCTTGGCGGTGTAGCGTCCGTAGTTTTTGCCGTCAATGGTGATGCCGCCAACAAGGCAAATGCCGATACTGTTTTGATTATGCCCTTTAACGTGCGCACCGGTTTCGCCGACCTTGCGCCCGGTTTCAACAGTGCCGTCAGTGTCGATAATGTAGTGATAGCCAACGTGTTGTAGATGCGGATTAAAGGTGCGATACGCCCACGATTGACGCTTAAAGCCGCGTTGTTGATGCCAGCGATCAATCACTTGCGCAGCAGTTTCGGTTTTATTTCTGAGTTGCTTGCCGTTTTGGGTGGCAGAACAGTGAATCACGATTTTTAGGATGGGTAATGACATAAAAAACTCCCTTTAAACTTGGTTTAAAGAGAGTTTAAAACTTAGCGGTGAATTTTGATTTTAAAGCGCTTTAAAGACTTTAATCACATTTATTCTACATTCTCTTGCTCTCGCTGTTCTGTCATTGTTAAAATCAGTTTTAAATTTTCCTTTTGTTGACGGCTCGCATCGGCTAATACTGCCAGCAAGTCCGACATACCAATTAAATCAGGTGTAGCGCTATTTTCAGCAATTTCAGTGATATAACTTAAAAAATGCAAGGCACCTATCATGCGTTCATTATTTCTTAACAGATCTTCAAATTCAATTCTTAACATACGCTACCTCCTTATGCCTTTAAAGCGCTTGCAACAGCGGTTTCAGAACGGTTAATTTGGCGAGCAATGGCAGCTTTGGCGATGCCTTGTGCGTATAAGCGTCTAATTTCGCTTTTTTCTGCTTCGTTAAGTCGTTGCCCTTTGCGTGGGTGGAGCGGTTTGCCGTGATTGCTTTTCAGTAGGCTATTTTCACTTTCCAGCAAGGCAATATAACGGTCTTTGTCAATGGTGATTTGATTTTGTGGCAATGAGGGTGTTTGTCCCCCTTGACGGAGAAAGGTGGGGATATCGAGTTGTTGCTGTTGAGCGAGCTGGCGTGCCGCTTTTTCCATTTGGATAAAATAACGGCGTGCTTGTTGCCCAAGTTCTGAACGTTCTAACATACAAAGCTCTTTCGCCATATCTAGGGTGATGTGGTAATCAATGCGGTTATGACCTCCCCAAAAGCGGCTAAGTCCTTGATTTTCCCCGCTGCTCAAATTTGAGCAGCAAACATAATCTTCATTTTCGATGAAATTGTAATCAGTTATTCTGCGTTTAATCCAATCTTTGAATAGCGTTTGAATTTTTAATTTTTCGTGAAGTTCACGAGCATTGATAAGTTGAACGGTTTGATTTTGAAGTGAACCTGTAAAGGTTTTAATATTGAAGTGTGTCATCTTGTTTAATCCTATTTGATAATAGACCCTATTTTGGATAGGGCGACCGACAGCCCAAAACTGTAAACAAGAACAGCGGAGTTATTCCCCTTTCAGGTGTTGTATTCCTCGCACTGTCGGTCATTGATTGGTTGTTTTTTTTATTTTTTTGCTGCATTTTAGGCATTCTGACGCTCAAGGCGTTCCGATACGCAAATTACAGACAAAAAATAGCACCTTTGGTCGGTTGTGCTAACCGCTTGTTTGGCTTTTTGGAAGCCTGATCGCAAAATTAACTTTTTTTTCCCTTTGCGTCAAGCCCCAAAAGCGAAAATCATTTAAACATATCAAACTGCCGTTTGGCGACTTCCTCCTTTTGCACTTTCTTCACGATTTGGTAGACCCATTGCATTGATACGCCGTATTTGCGTGCCAGTTCGCGTTGGTTGCTGCCGTTAAAATCGCGCCAAATCGCCAAATCGCGCTCGCTTAATGCAATCAATAACGCTTTGGGGATATAGATCACTTCGCCGCCCCAGTTTTCAGCAATACATTGGGCAAGCTCCACGCCGATTTGTTTGGCTTGGCTATCCTCAAACTGGTATTTTTGCACCAACAGTTCACGCGTATGTTCCGCAAGGTCGAGCAAGATTTCGGGGGCCTTGTCTTCAAAGGTGCTGTTATTTTGCTTTGCGTCCATTCAGCGCCTCCTGTTGATGTTTCCACGCCAGCCATTCTGGGTAGGCTTTGAGGTGTTTGATTTCTTGCCCAAATTGGTGCAGTTGCTCCACCACTAATATGCGGTTCATTCTGTCGGTTTGCTGCTGTTGTGCTTGTGCCTGCTGTGCCGCTTGAGCGGTGTTTTCCGTCGTCGCTTGAGTAGTAACGCTGATAAATTTCGGCGCATTGGTGTCATAGACCTGTTTTAGGTAGTTATGGTTGGTCAACGCCGCGCGATTTTGGTTGTGACGGCGTTTATCCTGCACCGCTCGCACCGTTTCACTTAAGGCGTGAGCCAATAAAAGTGATGACGGAAACAACTCAAACACTTCTTTGATCAGTTTTACTGCACGGCTGTTTGACAGCTGGCTTTTTTCCGGACGGAATAAGCCGATATAAGCGACCAATGGGCGAGCGACTTCTGCCTGACATTGGACGATTAGACCTAATAATTCACGTCCGGCATCGTCTTCTAATAGTTGATCCAAATGGATGTCGCTATGGCAAATCGGGCAACGGCAAAGTTTCATTATTTCACCTCTTTTTTGTCTTTTTGTGTGCGTTGTTGCCATTTTTTCAGGCGTTCTAAGACGATTGTACCGAGTTTATAGTCAAGGCTTTGCACATTTAGCACAAGTGGTTTATCTTGTTGCTGCAAAATAGGATTAACAACATTACGCACAAAACTGTTTAATGCGTCTTCTGAACCCTCTCTAATCACGCCCTGTTTGTGCATCTCAATCCAAACCGCACGGATTTTTAACGCAATATTGTGTTTGACTTTTGCTTTTTGGCTTGCCGGTGAGCGCTGACGCTTGGCGGTGCGTTTAAAACCGGCTTTTTCAAAGTGATCATAAACACGCATTAATTCGTTGATTGTCATTGCTTTACAGCTGTTTTTACCGGTTTCGTTTTGCAAAATCATTCGGTAGGTGTCCTCATCAATGCCGAGCTTGTGTTTGGCAATGTGGATCAATTTAATTAATTGAGGTTTTGTGTAACGCATATTTTTCTCCTAAAACACATTATGAACGCCTCTTAATCTTTATTTAAAAGGCGTTTAAATGGGTTTTAATGATTTGTCAGTAATTTTAATTTCTGTTCTACTTTTGCCGCGTCCTTCATCCCTAATCTCACCATTCTGGCAGCATCTTTGGGATTGTCCTCATTAAGCAGCCAAATAGAGTACTCCACCTGTGTCATTACGCCGGCGAGTTGCTCGACTAAATCTTGTTTTGTCACTTGTTGCATTTATAACTCCTCAATCTCAATAACAGACTCAACGGCAATAATCTCTTTAGGTTGTGCGTCTAAATAGCTTGGAGCAAAGTCATCAGTTAGTTGCTCAACCTCATTAATATTGTTGGCTTCAACCAGTATTTCGTTGACACATACCGCTCGAATGATAAATTTTTTCATTCTTTCCCCTTATTTTCCCTGAATAGCCAAAAATTCACTTTCTTTGATTTCAGTTAAGCTATCTGGCACAGCAGGAAAATCATCACCCGAACATCCCTGACCTTTTACTGGAATACAGACTAAAAGCACTTTTTTACAAACACCCGCAGATGATAAATAACCACTACGCCCATCAAGCACCATTCTGTTTATCCCTAGCTGCTTTGTGATAAACTTTCCAAAAGGCGGGTATTCCAGTAAGATTTGATAAACATTGCAAAGTGCTTTATCTAGCTCTTTTCCAATCTTATATCGCTTATCTGGTCTAACAATGTATCTATCTTGGCTATCGCACAAAGTTAGTTTATAACCTTTGGTTTGCTTTAATTGCTCAAGGTGTGGATTGTCGCTATCGCAAACAATCCCACTGATAAATTCTTCGCCCCCATACCAACCATCATAAAAAGGCATTGTGTCAAAAATCGCTTTTAATTTTTTATTACGTTCTTTAAATCGTTTTAACCAATCTTCATTCAGCGTTTTTAGTGGCTCTGCGTTTAAGTTACCTTTAAAATATCTATATTCCATTTTTACCCCCTTACTTGCCATCTCGCCTTTGGCAACTGATTTTGTACCATTTCCATATACACGCTTGCAGCAATATAATTCCCGCTATTAATCGCTTGCATTGCTTGTTGCAGTTGTCCGATCATCATATTAAGCGTTAATAACAACGCCTCTTGCTTTTGTATTTTCATTCTTCACCTCTAAATGGTCGCACCGCCATTCGATTGCAAAATTCGCTTCGTTCGGTGGCATATTCGCAATTAATCTCTTTTTTCGCTTTGCCGGAGGCGAGTTGCCAATACAGTGCGGCATCGCGGTATTGTTGCTTTTGCTCCAGTTCCGCTGCTTGTTCGGCGTAGTCATAATAGGCTTGGTTTTTCATTTTTTGCTCCTGTTTTGATAGTTAAAACACTTTATAAACACACCTTAAATCGGCTTTAAAGTGTGTTGAAAAGGGTTTTAATCTACACTTCCAGTTCACTGCTATCAGGTGTAACTTTTTTGCCATTAATCACAAGATCTAGCCCTCGATGCTGTTTCAATTTATACGCGGCTCTTGCCGCAATTGTTGCCCCTTTCACTAAATCTGATACGTTTTTGTTTTCCCAGTCTTTTAGATTTCGGACTTCAAAGAACGCAATCACAACAAGGAAAGCATTCGCAGATGAAAGCAATGCCATACCCAGCTGAGTATGGATAAATAGAATTGGGACGCTCGCGATGACAAAAATAATCATCAGTATCGAGAAAAAGAATTGCACTTTTCTCTCAATCTTATCTAACATTGCCTATACCCCCGCCACATCTAAACTAATTGGTTGATATTGGTCGCTGTCGCCAATGCGTTCATAAACTCGCACATAGGCTTTGGAGTTGACCACTTGCACACTCTCACTAATCGCTTGCATTGCATTGAGCCAGCGCGGATCTTTAATATCAACACGGCGTAATCCTAAAATTCGGCTAGTATTAAGATTACCCTCCTTATCAACGTCAAATGCACGTTCAATCAAAGCTTTAAGTTCAGGACGTGAGCCTTCCGACCACTCATTTAAGCATTCATCAATCAGGGCTTTCGCTGCCTGAATACGCTCGTCAAATTGCAAATGGTCATTAATGGCACGCTGGATTTTGTATTTGCCGTCATAGCTATAGAGCGTAACATTGCCTTTGTTACCGCCTAATTTTGCACCGTATTTTTCAGCGGAAAGTTCCACAAAAGCCTGAATATCGCCAAAAATACCGCCTTTAAAACGACTGATTTCAGTGTTTAGGGCTTTGGCTTTTTCTACCCATTCTTGCACCAGTGCATCACGCTCTTTGTCAATCGCTTTTACCAGCTCTTCAGGCGTGAGGTTGCCTTTTGCGTCTTGCCAGTAGGTTTTGCCGTCAATGGTTACTTTACTCATCATCTTCTCCTGTTAGTTCAAGGGTGTGGTTATTAAAATCGGTGTCGGGATAGTGTTCCTTTAGCCATTTGTAAATCTCTTGCTCGTGTTCCGGACTGAGCGGCGTTTGAAACTCGCCGTGTTCCTTTTTCCATTCTTCGTTGGCTTGTTGTTGCCAACAAAGTTGATCACATTCCGGTTCTTTTGGTTCTTGTTGGCAGGCGGTAAGTAACACCGCCAACCCGATCATCATTAATCTTTTCATTGCACACCACCTGTCATTTGTTGTTTCGCTTGTAAAATAAGGTCTAATGTCATTGCTGTGCCTTGCCCTTTGGCTGTCATTCCGGCAAGGCGTAAATACTGGGTTAATGCACGCAATCCGCCGGCTTTGCCGCCAATATCAAATAACACGGTCATCAAATCTTTATCGTTTATATCTAATCCCCAAGCACTGGCTATCGCTTTAATGTCGCCTTTGGTACTGGCTTTTAATCCACAATGATTGCCAATTCTTGACCAGAGGCGTGCATATTCGTGCGCTTGGTTAACACCGCCTTGGATACGGGTGTAAACCTTGTCATTACCGATTAATGCAAACCCAACTTCTGCTTCTTCTTGGATAATGCGGATTTCTTCGAGGGCGTCATAAGGCAGGTGATCGCTTTCATCAATAATCACTAATCCTTGGGTGCCACTGAGTTTTTTGGTAATCATTCTACTTAGACGGTCTTTACGGCGCGGCGCATCATTAATACCGAGTTCTAATGCCAGCTCGTATAAAATAGTGCTAAGCGTGGCACGGGCAGGGCTGGCAGTAATCATCCATACATTCTTGTTTGACTTTTTGTATTCTTGGCAAGCTTTGGTTTTTCCAACACCGCTTGCACCGTAAACTGTTACCATGGTTGGCAGGATTTTTGCCATATCTAATGCTGCGAAGACTTTTTTCGCGGTTGGAATTTCAATAAAGTGAGGCGCTTCAACAAATACGGTGGTTTTCTTAGCTTGAGTATCTAGCCAGTTTTGTAGAGCTTGTGTAATATTACTCACGTTACCCGCATAACTTCCTTTCAGATAAGTGCTTAACGATGCTGTTGATATACCTGCCTGCTGTGCTAATTCACGTTGCGTAATTTGCCCGTTTTCAATTAGCAGTTTAATCTGTTCAATAATTGCGTTCATCATTCACTCCTTAGATATTACTTTTTAACCCTTTAGCGAGAGCCATTTCTCGCAACGTGCGGTTTCTTGCTTCTTCAAACTCGTCCACTTCATCATCCACAATCGCCTCAATTTTGCGTACGGCATTGCCATGATGTTGTAGCATTTCAACAATCTTCGGCTCGACCAATTCTTCCTCTTCAAATTCCGGTTGATAGCGTGCGGCTTCTTGTGCATCCATTGTTTGCTGCGCTTTGGCTGCGGCTTTGTTGTGTTTAACAAACTGCTTGCGTGCTTTATCGTGTTCACGGCCTGCTGCTTTATCGCCAAACGCTACTTTTTCGGTACATATTGCTTCAGCTAAATAAGCACCTGTTAAGCTGTAAACGTGGACAGTGCCGTGGAGGTCGCGCGGATCAAATTTGACGATCACTTTCTTATGGTTAGAGGCAATCAAATCAGCAGCAAGATAGCGATTTTTGCGGTTATGCACTTTGCCGCCACAGTTGAGCTCAAAGGTGCCGTCTTTTTTGAGGGTGACCGCTTCACTCATCAACATAAGTAAGCGAAGCTGTTCGCTACTGGCGATGCGGATATGCGCATTGGCATAATCACGTTCAAACACTTGGCTAAAACTGTACACCCCTTGACAAATCTCCGTTTCTCGCCCCTCGCGTTCATTAAAAGCGCGGATACCATCTTCTAGCGCAAGGATAAAATCTTCATAACTAACACCGTCTTTGCCACCGTTGTAGTTGTCGGGCTTGTTATAGATATTGTCACCAGCGTGGTAGCCTGCTAATGTCGGGTGTTTATCCACGAGTTCACCCAATCCACCGTGTGAAAAGGCACGTTCGATTGGTTTCGCTTGTCCATGACCTTTGCCGAATTGGATAGATGTCCAGTAAAGCTCAATACCTAACAATGGAATAATCCCAACCACATCATCTTCTTTTACTTTGAAGCGATAGCGATTTTTCACGCCACCTGTCATCCACTTATTAGCTGCTGCACGAGTGTTGTCGATAGTGAGCTTGCGAGGAATACCGTATTTGTAGATCACGTCCATTAGACTTAGGCGTATGGTGTCGCTGTTTTCGCTTAAGTCGGTGCGATACGCTAAAATTTTGCGAGTGCGAATGTCTTGCCAAATCCAGGTTTTCGGGCGAACAATGTCGCCGTTATGCCATTTGACAAACACGTTGTGTTGATAACCATCACCGTTGATCCATTCCATCGCTTCAATTTCTGCCACACTGCGTTGCATTGCAGGGTAGAGGCGACTTAAGGCGTGTTCGCCCTCGCGTAAGTAGATCTGTTGTGCTAATGGCACTTCACGTTCTAGCTTGCGCTTTACCGTTTGGCTTGATGGAATAGTCCAACCTTGCTCTTGTGCAGCACGTTGTAGGCGGTAATAACAGACGTTAAAAGATGGCTTTTCATTACGCAGATAATCGGCTTTAAATGCTTCCCACGCTGCTTCTGTAAATTCCGCTTCGCCTTGACGGCGTTTGGCGTATTTTTTATCGAGCAATAAAGGCAACCAGTCAGACGGTTCAAACGCTTGCACATCATAAAACCAACGCTTAATGGTGCCTGCCGACTCGTTATACTCATTCGCGACCAACGCTATCGCTTTTTGGCTGGTTAGCCCCGTTTCTTTTAAGGCGGCAATCGCTTTCACAATCGTTAAACGATATTGCGCCACGCTTTTTTGTCTTTCGTTCGCTGTTTGCCACGGCTTCCAAACTACGTCAGGTAGGTAGTTGAGGTTTTTCGGCGTTGCTACCGCCACCGGCTTGCTGGCTTGTGCTTGTTTTAAAATGATCTCCGCTTGCACTTCTTGGGGGAGGGAGGATAGGGCGTACTCGTAACTAACACCGCGTTTCCCAGTTACTTGACGTTTTTCCCAATTTTCCAATTTCGCCCTTTTATTAACACCCTGAGGTGTATTTGGTAACGGCTTAAATTCCGTTAGCTTTTGCGCTGAAAACCATTGTTCCATAATTTCATTCCTATGCAGGATAACGTGACGGCCAGATCTCTTCTGGTTTCAATCCAATAAAATCACCAATAATTTTTTCGCCTTTTGGATACTTTCTTTCTAAAGCGTTTCCCAATGTGCGCGGGTGTAATCCAGCCTCCACCGATAGCTGCGCGAGGGTTTTACCCCGTTTTCTAATCGCGGCAATAATGTCAGCCCTATGCATATCATGTTTATTCTTTTTCATAATGTGTTATCCTTACTCGGTCGGTTAATTTTTAAGTGTTACTCTTTGGAAACTTTTAGAAACTATACACTTAAATTTTTAGAAACTCAAGAGTTTCTGAAAAGATTTCTTCTAATTTTTGAGTACCCTTTAAATATCAATAACTTAACGTGTATTTCTTTTTAGAATTTTGAGTTTCTAAAAATAGATTTTATGAGAAACAAAAAAGAATGGTTTTCTGCGAATGAATTGGCTGGAGTCACAGGATTACCCTCAAGCCCACAAGGTGTAAACAAGCGAGCCAGAACGCAGGATTGGAAAAAAAGGAACAAAGCTGGGGTTCAGGGTGGAGCTGTTGAATATCACTATTCTAGCCTGCCCGAGGAAACACAAAGAGTTTTGGGATTTTCGCCACATCTCAAAATTGTATCGGACAATACGCCGGCAAATCTAATAAACGCCGGTATTGATGTGAAAACGCTAACAGACTCCATAGAAACGCTTGAAGAAGCCTTAAAAATTACGAATAGAACAATGCTGCCCCGTAAGAAAGCTGAATTAATTATCGCTATTTATGATTTATTAATCGCGAAAAAACAGGGCAAGGAAGTCGTTTTAAATCTTATTAAATCCATAGCTTGAGGTGCTCCAATGTCAGACGATAAGATCATTCAGTTGTTTACTAGAAATTCTATGCCGAAGAAACGCCCGCAAAGGCAAAATCTGGTATCCAAAAAAAGTAATTCTATCAAAGGGGACAATAACATCATCTTTATGGACAACCAGTCAGTAAACCTAAATTTAAATGTGAGTCCACCTAGAACAACAGTAAAAATCCAAAAGAATCATAGTCATATTGACGATTCTACAACTTATAAAATCAAAGAAATTGTTGATCACTTAGTTGAGAAAGAAGTGGCTGGTGGAATGTCTACACAGCAAGCCTATGCTAAATGGTATGGCGCATTAAAACGACGTTATCGGGTAACCAGTTACACGCTTATTCCTGCTTATTTAAAAGATGAAGCGATTTCTTGGTTACAACAACAATCGGCTATCAAAAGAAGTAAAATATCAAGGAATAACAATAATTTATATCGAAATGAATTATTTACTGCCATTTACGCTAGGTCTAATAACTTAGGTTTAAGTAAAGGCGAGTTATATAATATAGTCTTTAATAAATTTAATAAGCGAGTTTCATCTTTAACTCAACTTAGCGATGATTCACTAAGACGCCTATATCAATTTATTATGTCACTATAAATTTAAACTTAATTTAAACTTAATTTAAACGCCAAAACACCGTCGCATATTTAGTGGTGATTTTGGCGTTTTTTTCGGATCTGTCGCAAATCATTATTTCTTACCAAAAAATAAGGGCTTATCAGCAAAGCCCCATTTCTCTAGGTTTCTCACCCACTTATTCCCGTTTTTTTCAACCAATTCCCTAATTTCTTTTTGTCTCATATTTGGTGGATCTGTACAGCTTCAGAATATTGAACTGTTTGAAGTTAATATGAGAAAGGCGATTATCAATAATACGATTATTAAAAATAAAGGGGCTGAAGTAGATTAGCACTTATGCTAAGCTACAAAAATGAAGATAACCAATTGTAAACTAAAGAAATCTATACAAAGAAAACTGCTTGAATTTTTTGTATTAGAAGTAACAGCACGATCAGCAGCAGATTTGCTTGGCATTNAAGCCAATACTGCCATCTTGTTTTATCGAAAAATTCGTCTCGTTATCAGCCATCATTTAGCACTACAAGCACATGAACTTTTCGATGGCGAAGTAGAGTTAGATGAAAGCTATTTTGGTGGTGTGCGAAAA
>NZ_KB903686.1 GCF_000379785.1 Gallibacterium anatis DSM 16844 = F 149
TAACCAATCCCTGAATTCTATTGAGTCACTCAATTTGTTATCTACGAATGCCCACACAGATTGTCTGATAGTTTTTTAAAGAACAAAAAACGACGCTTTCTTTTTAACTTCACACTTCAGCGTCGTTGCGGAGGCGTATTATAGGCATTTCAAAACCTTGTGCAAGTCTTTTTTGCAGATTTTTTTAATTTTTTAACTCTTTGATTATTTTTTATCTATTTTGAAGCATTATCGCTCAAAAATAATCCCTAACAACTTTACTTCAAAATCTCCAATTGTTTAAACCCCCAATCACAAAACATTTTTTTGACATCATTAGCATCATCAAAAGGTGCTGTGCAATAAGCAATTTGCTCATCATTACTGGTCGTTGTCTGTGATGGAAGTAACGATTGTACTCGACGCGCTATCGCCTTTCCGGAATCAATAAAAAAAGAAACTTGTGGTAGGCAAGCCTTCAATTCTGCTTTTAACAAAGGGAAATGAGTGCAACCTAACACCACCGTATCCATTTCATATTCATAACGCCATTCGGCAACCGCTCTCATAATGGCAAGATGATCAATTTTCTTACCGTGCAATTTCTGCTCCGCTATTTCAACCAGTTCAGTTGAACCTAAACGTTTCACCTCGCAATTTTTGGCATATTGTTGAATTAAATCATCCACATAAGGGCGTGTAATCGTACCTTTTGTTGCCAGTAAACCTATCACTTTCGTTTGCGTTTTTTCTGCTGCCGGTTTAATTGCAGGAACAGTGCCTACAATTGGACAATTAAAAGCTGCTCTCATTGCCGGCAAAACTATTGTGCTGGCAGTATTACAAGCAATAACAATCAAGTCAATTTGTTGGTTTGCGGCAATTTTTTGGCAAATTTCAACACATCGTTGTTCCAGCAGTTTTCCCGGTTTTTCTGAATAGGGAAAACAAGCATTATCCAAGCAATAAAGATAATGATAATTGGGTAATAATGCTTTCACTTCACGGTAGACACTTAATCCGCCGACACCGGAATCAAAAAATAGAATTGTTGGATTTTTTGTCATAATTTAGATAATTTTTATAAATTTGTGATTTGTTGCGCTTTAATTAATTTTATCAAAATAACTTCGCGACAAATGACATTTGAAAGGAAATGGAAGAATTATCCGACATAAAATAGACTGATTCAACCAATAAACAGATTTCTCTTAAACATTCGGATGTTTAAGTTTTCGCCAAAAATCTTTTAGGAAAAGTTCACTCACAAAAAAAGGATGATGCTGTAAACTCAATGTTGAACAACGAGCATAATGCTGATGATTCTCTCCCCATTTTATTTCAGTCCGCTGTACATTTTGTTGAAATAGCCAAGCTCCCAATGGCATTTCCCCTAATCGGAAAATTTCCTCACTATAAAATGCGAAGGTACGTTTCGGGATAAATGTTCTAGCAAAAATCCATTCTTGCCCATCTCCACTTAACACAACTTCTCTCAACCAACATTGATCATCATCACAATGAAATCCGGTCTGCTCCTCTTGTGCGGTCATAATCCAACCTTCAAATAGAGGTAACACTTTGAATTCATTACATTTCTGTTTTAATGCTGCTGTTAATGAATTTTGTAGCGATAGCCAATTTCGATGCATTGGCTTTAATTCTGAGAAATCAGATTGCCATTGCATTTCTCGTAAGTATTGACGATATAAAGAATAATTATGCATTGGAATATTCTATCTTTTGATCCAACCAGCGATGGATTAATTGCTCTATATTGGGCGAATTTATTTGCATTAACTGATTTGCACACCGTTGCACTGCCGGTAGTAAACGCCTGTTGCGCACTAAATTCGCCACTTTAAACTCTGCCACACCTGTCTGTTTAACACCCAACACTTCTCCTGGACCTCTGATTTCTAAATCTTTTTCTGCAATGACAAAACCATCATTGCTGCTACGCATAATATCCAATCGTTGACGGGAAATTTTGCCCAACGGCGCTTTATAAAGTAGGACACAAAAAGACTCAATCTGCCCTCGACCGACACGTCCGCGTAATTGATGAAGTTGAGATAATCCTAGTCTTTCCGCATTCTCAATAATCATCAAACTGGCATTCGGCACATCTACACCGACTTCAATGACAGTGGTTGCCACCAACACATCAATTTCACCAGCCTTAAAAATAGCCATTACATCCTGTTTTTCCTGTGGTTTCATTCTGCCGTGAACCAAACCGATTTTAAGCATTGGTAATGCTTTGCACAAATCCTCCGCCAATGCTTCGGCTGCTTGCGCCTCCAACACTTCAGACTCATCAATTAATGTACAAACCCAATAAACTTGCCGTTTATCCACAGTACAAGCGTGAAACACGCGCTGAACCAATTCATCTCTCCGATCTTCCGCAATCGCTACAGTTTTTATCGGCGTTCTGCCGGGTGGTAACTCATCAATAACAGAAACATCCAAATCAGCATATACCGTCATTGCTAAGGTACGAGGAATTGGTGTCGCCGTCATAATCAGTTGATGCGGATACAATCCATTTTTTGCGCCTTTTTCACGCAATAATAACCGCTGTTCAACGCCGAAACGGTGCTGTTCATCAATGATCACCAACGCTAACGAATGAAACTCCACTTGCTCCTGAAATAAAGCATGCGTGCCAATAACCACTTGCGTTTCACCACATTGAATCTGTGCCAATGACTGCTGTCGTTTTTTACCTTTTACCTTACCTGCCAACCAACCGACCTTAATGCCAAACGGTTCCAGCCAATGAGAAAAATTATGCAAATGCTGTTCTGCAAGAATTTCCGTTGGCGCCATAATCGCCACCTGTTGCTGATTATCCAACGCCACTAAAGAAGCCAATAATGCCACTAACGTTTTTCCAGAACCAACATCGCCTTGAATTAAACGCATCATCGGTTGAGATCGTTGCAGATCCTGCTCAATCTCTTCTACTACTCGTAATTGTGCTTTTGTTGGGGTAAATGGCAACGTTGCCAAGAATTGTTGCTTGATATTGCTCTGATAACGTAACGCAATCGCTGAGCTCTGTTGTGCATCTTGCTTACTTTTTTGCATTGCTAAGTTATGTGCTAACAGCTCTTCAAATGCTAAACGCTGTTGTGCCGGATGTTCCCCTTTTTCCAACACTTCAGATAAGGTACCCACCGGCGGTCGATGTAAAAACTGCACTGCACTTTTCAAATCATAGCCACTAGGATTAAATTCTGTGGGGAGCAGCTCTTTAATAGTGGCTTTATCCAATAATGCCAATGCTTGATCCGTCAATTTTCGCCAAGATGCTTGTTTTAGTCCTTCCGTTGAAGGGTAAATCGGCGTGAGGTTTTCATCTAAGGTCAAAGGCTCATTATGGTGAATAATACGATATTCCGGATGGTGCATTTCTGCCATAAATCGCCCACGTCGGATTTCCCCGAATGCCTTTACTCTGGCTCCACTCGAAAAACAGTTCTTCATTCCGGCATTAAAATTAAAAAAACGCAACATAATTTTTGATGAGCCGTCAGAAAGGGAAACCGTTAACATCGGTCGGCGACCAAACTGAACTTCACACGTCTGCACAATGCCCTCGATCGTGGCATAACTATCCGGACGCAAATCAATAATTGGAGTAATATGAGTGCGATCTTCGTAACGCAATGGAAAATGAAATAAGAGATCTTGAACGGAATGGATTCCTAAACGAGATAATCTTTCCGACATTGCCGCACCAACACCGGAAAGAACAGTAAGAGGCAAATGATCAAGTAACGTTTCTGCTTGCATTATTCATTAATGTTACGGAAAACTTCAACAACACCGGATACTGCGCTGATTTTTCGAATAATTGCAGCCAAGTGCGTTTTATCTTTCGCTGTCAGTACAACAAAGACCTGATAAACGCGCCCATCTCGTTCTTCTGTCCAGATACTTTGAATATTGCTACCGGCAGAAGTAATCACTGAAGTTAAATTCGCAAAAGCACCGTGTTGATTTAACATTTCAATGCGTAATTCCGCTTCAAACTCAACGCTGTTTTCGCTCTTTTCCCACTCTACCGGCATATAGTGATCCGCATTTTCTTCACGATGTCTGATATTGGCGCAATATTCGTGATGAATCACCAATCCTTTACCCGGACTAACATAAGCCACAATCGGATCACCCGGAATTGGATGGCAACATTTTGCGAAGTTAATCAACAAACCATCAACACCTTTAATTAAAACCCCACTCTCAGTCTCTTTATAAGTGTTATTGCTCAAATCACCGTCGGTATCAATTTCTAATTTCTCGCCTAATAAACGATGGGCAATAACTACACTGATTTGATTGCCTAAACCGATTTCCGCCAATAAATCATCCAAGCTGTTCAATTTTAATTCTGCCAACAATGCTGAAATATTATTGCTGTCAATATCTTCCAGTTTCGTTGGTGACAAGGCGTGGAATAATTGTCGTTTACCAAGCATAATGGCTTCGTCACGACGCAAAGACTTCAATGTTTGGCGAATTTTTGATCGTGCCTTTGCAGTGACCACAAAATTTAGCCAAGTTGCACTAGGGCGAGCCGAAGGTGCGGTAATAATTTCTACAGTTTGACCGGATTTCAGTGCTTGAGAAAGCGCGTAAGGCTGACGATCGACTCTTGCACCGATACAGGTTTGACCGATATCGGTATGCACCGCATAAGCAAAATCAACCGGCGTTGCGCCTGCCGGCAATTCCACAATACGACCTTTAGGAGTGAAAACATAAATTTCATCAGGGAAAAGATCCGACTTCACATTCTCAATAAATTCAAATGAATTGCCGGCGCTTTGTTGCAATTCGATCAAACTTTGCAACCAACGCTGCGCTCGAATTTGCACGGTGGTACTATCATTCTTACCGCCTTGTTTATAAATCCAATGCGCCGCTACCCCCATTTCCGCCATCTGATCCATATCTTCAGTACGAATCTGCACTTCAACCGGCACCCCGTGCGGTCCGATCATTGAGGTATGCAACGATTGATAGCCGTTCGCTTTCGGCACAGCAATGTAATCTTTAACACGACCCGGACGCGGTTTATACAAACTGTGCATTTGCCCTAACACGCGATAACAGGTGTCCACATCCGAAACAACGGCGCGAAAGGCATAAATATCCATAATCGAATGAAAACGCTGTTCTTTCATTTTCATTTTTTGATAAATGGAATAGAGATGTTTTTCGCGTCCGAACACGCGAGCAGGAATTCCGACATCATCCAAACGCCCTTTAATTTCATTCGTAATACGTTGAATCATCTCTTTACGATTACCGCGCGCATTTTGGATAACTTTTTGCAAAACTTGATAGCGATGAGGATGCAATGCCTCAAAACCTAAATCTTCCAACTCGTTCTTAATATGCTCAATACCTAAACGGTGTGCTAACGGACTATAAATTTCTAATGTTTCCTTCGCAATACGGCGACGTTTATCCGGACGCAAAGCTCCAAGTGTTCGCATATTATGGGTTCGGTCTGCCAATTTGATCAGAATGACGCGAATATCCTGCGTCATTGCTAAAATCATTTTACGAAAGTTTTCAGCTTCCGCCTCTTTGCGAGTTCTAAATTTTAATTTATCTAATTTAGATACCCCCTCAACAATTTCCGCCACGCTTTTACCAAACTCTGCGGTTAATTCTTCTTCTGTATAAGGCGTATCTTCAATCACATCGTGCAATAGTGCCGCCATTACTGCTTCGTGATCCAATCTCATTTCGGCAATAATGGAAGCCACTGCAACCGGATGGGTAATATAAGGTTCGCCGCTGGAACGAGTTTGCCCTTCGTGGGCATCACGAGCAATCACAAATGCACGTTTAACCAACTCAATTTGATCATCGGGTAAATAACTTTTAATTATTGTATGTAAACTCTCAAATAAATACATAACTCGTTCTTCGGCAATAAATTTAATAGATAGTGATTATTCCACGTCTGCCAACAAAGAGACCGCTTGTAATTCAGCGTGTTCCTGTTCTAACGCATCGTGGCGTTCTTGAGCATCCATAATATCGTTATTGATCAATCCTTTTTCAATTTCACGCAATGCAATAACAGTCGGTTTATCATTTTCTTCCGGAACCAACGGCTCACGGACGTGAAGTTGTAACTCGCGCGCGCGACGAGCGGCGGTCAGAATTAAATCAAAACGGTTACCAATTTTTTCTACTGCATCTTGTACAGTTACGCGTGCCATACTTTTCTCCAAAAATAATTGTTTACTATTCAACCAATAAAAAGGTTACGTATAATACTAAAGCTATTCCGATTTCGCCAGTAGTTGTGAAATTAATAATTGATGGCGTTGCACTTGTCGTTCAACCCGCAATTTTTCCGCTTTTAAAATCACCTTAATTTCACTCAATGCCTGATCAAAATCATCATTAATAATTAAATAATCATATTCATCATAATGACTGATTTCATTGATCGCTTTTTTCATTCTTGCAGCAATCACTTCATTCGAATCCTGACCGCGACCAACCAATCTTCGTTCTAATTCTTGCAGTGACGGCGGTAGGATAAAAATACTTTTTGCCGCCGGTACTTTTTTTCTCACCTGCTGAGCGCCTTGCCAATCAATATCCAAAAAAACATCAATCCCTTGTTTTAATGAACGCTCAATCATCGGCAATGAAGTACCGTAATAATTTCCGAAGACTTCCGCATATTCTAAAAAAGCATCTTCCGCAATTAATCGCTCGAATTCTTTATGATCAACAAAATAATAATGTTTTCCATGCTCCTCATTCGGACGCGGTTGACGCGTAGTATGCGAAATGGAAACCTGCATTTCATAGCTTGGCTGTTGCTGCAATAGTGCAGAAATTAGCGAAGATTTCCCTGCACCGCTCGGCGCAGATACAATATATAAATTTCCTAATGGCATAAAAATTTCTCTATCCTGGCAAAGAACGTTATCTTATCACCTTTATCAATAAAACGTCTCTTTTTTGCTTTATTTTTTAACAATTATGTAACAGTTGGAATCACTTCAATAAAAAAGGCTTTAATGCCACTTAAAATATGGTTGACCGCAATTGCCGCCAAAATCAAGCCCATCACGCGACTAATAATCGCGGCACCGGTTGTACCGATTAGACGTTGAATCCTATTTGCGGCTATCAATAATAAATAGGTAATCAACAGCACTAACGCCATAATGGCTGCCGTTACAATCTGATCCGCAAAACTGAAACGATGGTTATCGGTTAATAACACAATCGCCATCATTGCACCGGGCGAAGCAATGGACGGCACTCCCAATGGATAAACCGCTAATTCATTGATATTTGAAGACAAACGCATCTCCTGTTCCGCTTTGCCTTCACTAAACACCATCGTTAACGCAAAAAGTAACAGCACCAAGCCGCCGGCAACCTGAAATGCCGTTAAAGGAATTTGCATCGCCTCCAATAAAAATTGGCCTGTAATCAAAAAGAAAAACAAAATTCCTGTCGCAATGAGTACCGCATTTCTTGCTATTTTCTTTCGATCTGTCGCCGACAGCCCGATAGTTTTGGTAAGATACACAGGAACTGAGCCGATAGGATCGATTACGGCCCATAAAACAACAAACTGTACTAAAAAAGAATCAAACATTCGGCCATCCTAAACTGAAAAATAATAAAATTTATCAAGAGCATATCGAAAAATGTTAATTTTTACAAATTTGACCCTTAAACGCGGAATTACAACATTATTAGAAAACGCCAATGCCACCATCACACCCGGTCAGAAAGTCGGACTTGTCGGCAAAAACGGGTGTGGGAAATCTTCGCTATTTTCACTGATCAAAGGCGAATTACTCCCCGAACAAGGCGATGTCACCTATCCGAATAGCTGGCAAATCAGTTGGGTTAACCAGGAAACGCCGGCATTGGAAATTTCTGCTTTGGATTATACCATTCAGGGTGATCGTGAATATACACAATTACAACAACAATTAGCTATTGCCAATCAGCAAAATGATGGTTATCGCATTGCCGCTATTCATTCTCAACTGGATGCTATCGATGCTTGGACTATTCAATCCCGCGCTTCTACATTGTTGCACGGCTTAGGTTTTGAAGAATCACAGCTCAGTCTGCCGGTAAAATCATTTTCCGGTGGTTGGCGAATGCGTCTGAATTTGGCTCAAGCGCTGCTTTGCCGTTCAGATTTACTCCTACTTGATGAACCGACCAACCATTTGGATTTAGATGCCGTTATTTGGCTGGAAAGTTGGCTGAAAAGTTATTCAGGCACATTAGTTTTAATTTCTCACGATCGCGATTTTCTCGATCCGATCATTAATAAAGTTATCCATATAGAACAACACCAACTATTTGAATACACTGGAAATTATTCAAATTTTGAAATAATGCGTGCTTCAAAACTTGCCCAACAGAATGCACTCTACCAACAACAGCAACAAAAAATTGCACATCTGCAAAAATTTATTGATCGCTTTAAAGCAAAAGCCACCAAAGCTAAGCAGGCACAAAGCCGAATTAAAGCACTGGAACGAATGGAAAAAATCGCTCCGGCTCATATCGACAATCCATTTTCATTCCATTTTCCACAACCGGAATATCTGCCTAATCCATTGTTATCAATGGAAAAAGTGAGTGCCGGTTATGGCGAACATCTGGTTTTACAGCAGATTAAACTGAATTTAGTGCCCGGTTCACGCATCGGCTTATTAGGGAAAAACGGTGCCGGGAAATCGACTCTGATTAAATTATTAGCCGGAGAACTTGCACCGCAATCAGGTGTTGTGCAATTAGCTAAAGGTGTACAGCTCGGTTATTTCGCCCAGCATCAACTCGATATTTTACGCGCTGAAGAGAGTCCTTTATGGCATTTACAACGTTTAGCACCGACCAAAACGGAACAGGAATTGAGGGATTATCTCGGTGGTTTTGCTTTTCACGGCGATAAAGTCAAACAGGCCATCGCTTCTTTTTCCGGTGGTGAAAAAGCACGTTTGGTTTTGGCATTAATTGTGTGGCAACGACCGAATTTGTTGCTGCTTGATGAACCGACCAACCATTTGGATTTGGATATGCGTCAAGCACTTACTGAAGCATTAATGGATTACGAAGGCTCGTTAGTGGTGGTATCGCACGATCGCCATTTGCTACGCAATACTGTCAGTGAATTCTATTTGGTACACGATAAAAAAGTTGAAGCATTTGACGGCGATTTGGAAGATTATCAAAAATGGCTGTTAACATTAGAATCGGATCCTGATCAGCAAATGGTGACTTCCGAAACTAATAAGGAAAATGAATTTCTTCAACGAAAGGAACAAAAACGGCGTGAAGCGGAATTACGCGAAAAAACAGCGCCGATTAGAAAAGCACTTCAACAGCTTGAAAAAAGTATGCAGCAATATTCCACAACACTGGCACAAATAGAAACGCAATTAGCGGATAACGACCTTTATCTTGCTGAAAATAAAGAAAAATTAACAACATTATTAGCAGATCAGGCAGAATTAAAGAAAAAGCTCGAACAGGTCGAAAATGATTGGTTGACGCAACAGGAATTATTAGAAAATTTTCAGTTGGAAGGATAGTTTTCGGTGTAAAGATGGGCATTCTCATGCCCATCATTGCATTTAGTTAGCAATCTTCGGCAAGTCACTCATTTTCCAACGAGGACGCACTTCAACCGCCAATCCGGTCTGCTCACCTGCTTTTAAGCGTAAAAAACCGGCATAGGCGATCATTGCGCCATTATCGGTGCAGAATTGAGGCGCTGGATAAAACACTTCTCCGCCTAATTTTTTCATTAATGCGGCTAAACGTTGACGCAACTGTTTATTTGCACTCACACCACCGGCAATGACCAGACGTTTCAAACCGGTTTGAGTCAAGGCACGTTGACACTTAATTGCCAATGTATCCACCACCGCTGCTTGGAAGGCATACGCAATATCACAACGTGTCTGTTGATCTTGCGGATATTGTGCTACGGTATTTGCGGCAAACGTTTTCAACCCGGAGAAACTAAAATCCAACCCCGGACGATCTGTCATTGGTCGTGGAAACACAAAACGATTTGGGTTACCCTGCTCTGCCAATCGTGACAATGCCGCACCGCCCGGATAATCCAAACCGAGCAATTTTGCTGTTTTGTCAAATGCTTCACCTGCGGCATCATCTATTGATTCACCCAATAATTGATAATCACCAATACCATTGACTTGAATTAACTGGGTATGCCCACCTGACACCAACAATGCCAAAAAAGGAAATTCGGGAACCCGCTCTTCCAACATCGGTGCAAGCAAATGTCCTTCCATATGATGCACACCCAATGCCGGCACATTCCAAGCATACGCCAATGAGCGAGCGATCATTGCGCCCACTAACAACGCACCAGCCAACCCCGGCCCTGTGGTATAGGCTACGCCATCAATATCTTCAGGCTGTAAATCTGCCTCTTGCAACGCTGCCTGAATTAAAGGTGCTGTCTTCCGAATATGATCGCGAGAAGCCAATTCCGGCACAACGCCGCCATAATCAGCGTGTAAGCTGATTTGCGTATAGAGCTGATTGGCGATTAATCCTTTCTCTTCATCATAAATAGCGACCCCGGTTTCATCGCAGGAGCTTTCTATTCCTAAAACTTTCATCTATCTTTCTTCGCTATACCTTTCAAAAAATTGCCCGGCATTTTACGCTTTTTTCATTAATTTCTCTAGTTTGTCGGTTGCTAATCACGAAATAAGCGCTTTACTTTTCGTATGGAAATAGATTAAAATTGCGACCTTTATTGAGTAAAGGTTATCTTGTATAACCATAAATATGTATAAATTTCATTGAGGTGATTGGCTCATGCCTGTAATTAAAGTTCGTGAAAATGAATCATTTGACGTTGCATTACGTCGTTTCAAACGTTCTTGCGAAAAAGCAGGAATCTTAGCAGAAGTTCGTAGCCGTGAATTCTACGAAAAACCAACTACTATTCGTAAACGCGAAAAAGCATCTGCTGCGAAACGTCACGCTAAAAAATTAGCACGTGAAAACGCACGTCATACTCGTTTATATTAATTCATTCTTTGATTTAGCTTTAAACGAATTATATTTTAAACCGTGTTTCTTGTTGAAACACGGTTGTTCTTTATTTTATAGCCCATAATTATTTCAACGCTGTAACAGCAAATCTCTTTGCCATATGAGGAGTGTCGAAAATGAAAGGACTAATTCCACGCACTTTTATTGATGAACTCTTAGCTCGTACCAACATCGTTGATATTATTAACTCTCGTGTAAAACTCAAAAAAGCCGGGCAAAATTACCAAGCCTGCTGCCCATTCCATAATGAGAAAACGCCTTCTTTTTCCGTTAGCCCTAAAAAACAGTTTTACCACTGTTTCGGTTGCGGCGCTCACGGGAATGTCATTACCTTTTTAATGGAATATGACAAAATGGATTTTGTTGAAGCTATTGAAGAGCTGGCATCATTACAAGGGGTAGAAGTTCCAAGAGAAGAGAGCAATGGGCAATATAATACCAACAATAGTGCCAATTATAGAAGCAAGCGTGATTTGCATCAGTTAATGCACGATATTGCGCAATTTTATCAACAACAACTGACCCAATCTCTGCCGGCACAGGCTTATCTTCAACAACGTGGGCTATCGGCAGAAATTATCCAACGCTTTGCTATCGGTTTTTCAACCAATACGAATTCAGTTTTAAATCATTTCGGTAAAACAGCGGAAGAACGTCAAAAGCTGGTGGATACCGGTATGGTGACAAAATCTGATTACGGTAACTTTTATGACCGTTTTCGCCAGCGTATTATGTTTCCAATCCGAGATCGTCGTGGCAGAACCATCGCTTTCGGCGGTCGCGTTTTAGGCGATGAAAAACCTAAATATTTAAACTCTCCGGAAATGGCCACTTACCATAAGGGCAATGAATTGTATGGGCTATACGAAGCATTACAACAGAATGATAATCCGGAATACTTACTTATTGTCGAAGGCTATATGGATGTTGTTGCCTTAGCTCAATTCGGCGTTACCAATGCAGTTGCTTCACTAGGCACCGCAACCACTGGAGAACAAATTCAAATCGCTTTCCGTGCTACCGAACAGATTATCTGTTGTTACGATGGCGATAATGCCGGTAGAAGTGCCGCTTGGCGCGCATTAGAAAATGCCTTGCCTCACCTTTATGACGGTAGACAGCTTAAATTTATCTTTTTGCCGGATAATGAAGATCCAGACACTTTTATTCGCCAAATCGGCAAAGCGCAATTTGAACAATTTCTCAACAAGGCTCAGCCGATGAGCGATTTCTTATTTCAACATCTGTTAGCCCAAGTAGATTTAAGCAATAAAGATGGTCGCAGCAAATTAGCTGCATTAGCTGTGCCGTTAATCAACCAGGTTCCCGGTGAAACATTACGTCTTTATCTACGCAACACTTTGGGGCAAAAACTGGGTATTGTAGACAGTATACAGCTTGAAAAAATACTGCCGGCGCTTATTTCAGAGCATAAAGCCAAAGAAAAAGAAGAACGCCTACGATCTACGCCAATGCGGCTACTTATTGCATTGTTGGTGCAAAATCCGGAGCTCGCCGATAAACAAATCACACGCATCTTATTAAGCAATCCACAGGTGCTGTATGATTTAAATCTGCCCGGGTTGGCATTGTTCCTTGAAATTTATCAGATTTGTGCCAACAAAAGCGGCATTACAACCGGTCAGCTGCTGGAATTTTGGCGTGGAAAAAAAGAGCAAAAAATCCTTGAAAAATTAGCAATGTGGGATCATTTAATAAAAGATGATAACATCGAAGCTACTTTTTATGGTAATCTAAAACACTTGCATTCCAAAGTAATGGAAAAACGTATTGAAACGTTAAAAGCGAAAGATCGTACAGATTCTTTATCGCTCGATGAAAAAAAAGAACTGATAGAACTGCTGGCAAACAGTCGAAATTTGCTAGTTCCGGTCTATTCTTCATAATGATTATGAAGAATGATTTCTGCTAATCAACAATTATTGGATGTCAAAATATGGATCAAAATCCACAATCTCAGTTAAAACAATTAATTGCACAGGGCAAAGAACAAGGTTATCTCACCTATGCCGAGGTTAATGATAGTTTACCGGAAGACCTCGTTGATGCCGATCAAATAGAAGACATCATTCAAATGATCAACGATATGGGGATTCAAGTGCTTGAATCAGCCCCGGATGCCGATGATCTTATGTTGAACGAAAATGTTACCGATGAAGATGCGGTAGAGGAAGCAACACAAGTGCTTTCCAGCGTGGAATCTGAAATTGGTAGAACCACCGACCCGGTGCGTATGTATATGCGTGAAATGGGAAGCGTAGAATTGCTAACCCGAGAAGGCGAAATTGATATTGCGAAACGCATTGAGGAAGGAATTAACGAAGTTCAATGTGCAGTTGCGGAATATCCACAAGCTCTGGATCATTTATTAGCGCAATATGATCTTGTTGAAAAAGGTGAAGTTCGTCTTTCCGATCTTATTACCGGTTTTGTCGATCCAAATGCAGTAGATACCGAAGATTACTCAAAATTTATGAGTGATGATTCCGGAGAAGGAGAAGACGATGACAATATTTCCAGCGATGATCTCGATGAAAGCGATGATGACGAAGACAGTGATAGCGATGCCAACAGCAGTTCAGACAATGATTCAGATAACAGCATCGATCCTGAAATGGCACGTGAAAAATTTGCTGCATTAAAAGAGCAACATCACAAAACTGTCGCTGCAATTGATAAACACGGTCGTGGCAATAAAAAAGCAAAAGATCAAATTAATGCGCTTTCAGAAATTTTTCAACAATTCCGATTAGTACCGAAACAATTCGATATTTTAGTATTATCAATGCGGGATATGATGAAACGTATTCGTACCCAAGAGCGCCAAATCCAACGTTTAGCGGTTGAATATGCCAAAATGCCGAAAGGCACTTTCCAAAAAGCCTTTATCGGACACGAAACAAATGATGCTTGGATTGAAAAAGCATTAGCTGCCGGCAAAAATTGGTCGGAAAAATTAAAGGATTACGAAGACGGTATCCGTCAAGCAATTGCATTATTGAAAGTAATTGAACAGGAAAGCGGTTTAACCATTACACAAATCCGCCAAATCGGTGAAAAAATTTCGCAAGGTGAACTTAAAGCTCGTCGGGCTAAGAAAGAAATGGTTGAGGCTAACTTGCGTTTAGTAATTTCCATTGCCAAAAAATATACCAACCGTGGATTGCAATTCCTTGATTTAATTCAGGAAGGTAATATAGGTTTGATGAAAGCGGTAGATAAATTTGAATATCGTCGTGGTTATAAATTCTCCACCTATGCAACTTGGTGGATTCGTCAGGCAATTACACGTTCAATAGCGGATCAGGCTCGTACTATTCGTATTCCGGTACATATGATCGAAACGATTAATAAATTAAATCGAATTTCTCGTCAAATGTTGCAGGAAATGGGGCGTGAAGCCTCTCCGGAAGAGTTGGCTGAACGAATGGGAATGCCGGAAGATAAAATCCGCAAAGTGTTGAAAATCGCTAAAGAGCCGATTTCAATGGAAACCCCGATCGGCGATGACGATGATTCACATTTAGGTGATTTTATTGAAGACAATACCTTGGAATTACCATTGGATTCCGCAACTGCTCAAAGTCTGAAAGTGGCAACCCACGAAGTTTTGGAAGGTTTAACACCACGTGAAGCGAAAGTGCTTAGAATGCGTTTCGGTATTGATATGAATACGGATCACACTTTGGAAGAAGTGGGTAAACAATTTGATGTTACTCGTGAACGTATTCGTCAGATTGAAGCCAAAGCCTTGCGTAAATTGCGCCATCCTAGTCGTTCCGAAACCTTGCGCAGTTTCTTAGACGAATAACAAAACGCTTAATTGGAAAGATCGGTTTTAACACCGATCTTTTTTATTTTCAAATAGTTACACGCCTAAAATTAAGTCTGTTCCTGCGCTGCTTCCATTATCTTTTTTGACTTAATACTTTATCAATTTTCCCTGAGATTTTATTTTTAGCCATTTCCTCAGCCTGTCTTCACAATAACACCTATTATGCCGATCACATTGAGCAAAAATGAGCCATATTTGAGAAGTAAATAATATTTTTTACCGCATACTTTTTTCATCATTTTTGTACAGAAAAAATGTGATGCAGATCACAAAAAATATTTTGTATTTTAAATTTTGTGATCTAAATCACATTTTATTTTTTTCATAAAAAAATTTTATTTGAAGTGCGTCACATTTTTGAAATCAAAAATTTCCGCTTTTTTGTTCAATATGCTATTTTTCTGTTCGAAATTTCTTCTACATTATTGAGGATTAAACTATGGTTTCTGCACAGACAAAATTACGCATACAAAACTTTGGGCGTTTTCTCTCCAATATGGTAATGCCGAATATCGGCGCTTTTATCGCTTGGGGGTTTATTACTGCATTATTTATTCCGACAGGTTGGCTACCGAATGAAACATTAGGCAAACTTGTCGGCCCAATGATCACTTATTTATTACCGTTGCTCATCGGTTATACCGGCGGTCGATTAGTCGGTGGTGACCGTGGTGCTGTAGTTGGTGCCATTACCACAATGGGGGTTATCGTTGGTTCAGATATTCCAATGTTCCTTGGTGCAATGATTGCCGGCCCTCTCGGTGGTTATGCCATCAAAAAATTTGATAGATGGGTAGACGGTAAAATCAAAAGCGGTTTTGAGATGTTGGTCAACAACTTCTCTGCCGGTATTATCGGAATGATTCTTGCACTTATCGCATTCCTTGCGATCGGTCCATCCGTTAAAGCACTTTCCACAGCGTTAGCCGCCGGCGTTGATGTACTTGTTAATGCTGATTTATTGCCGCTTACTTCGCTTTTCGTTGAACCGGCAAAAATTTTATTCTTAAATAACGCCATCAACCACGGTATTTTTTCACCGCTGGGTATTCAGCAATCACAAGAATTTGGACAATCTGTATTCTTCTTAATTGAAGCAAATCCGGGTCCGGGTTTAGGTGTGTTGCTTGCTTATATGTTATTCGGTAAAGGCTCTGCTAAACAAACCGCCAGTGGTGCAGCCATCATCCACTTCTTTGGTGGAATTCACGAAATCTATTTCCCATATGTGTTGATGAATCCGCGTTTATTGCTTGCTGTGATTGCCGGCGGTATGTCAGGTGTATTCACACTTACATTAACGCATTCAGGCTTAGTTGCACCGGCTTCACCGGGTTCTATTTTCGCGGTATTGCTTATGACCCCTAAATCATCAATGTTCGGTGTCATTCTTGCAGTATTAATTGCTTGTGCGGTCTCTTTCGTTATTGCCTCTTTCTTCTTAAAACTTCAAAAAAGCGAAGGTTCTTTGGAAGAAGCAACCCAACAAATGAAGAACTTAAAATCAGGTCAAAATGCTAACGTCAACCATGTTGAAATCAACTACAACGGATTGAAAAAAATCTTTGTATCCTGTGATGCCGGTATGGGATCAAGCGCAATGGGTGCAAGTATGTTGCGTAAAAAAGTTAAAGATGCCGGTTTAGATATTGAAGTCGCTAACTGTGCAATCAATGATTTACCTGATAATGCACGTTTAGTTATCACTCACCAAGATTTAACTTTACGCGCAAAACAGCAAGTACCAACTGCAATGCACTTATCACTCACTAACTTCTTGGATAATAAATTCTATGACCATTTAGTCAGCGAATTGAAAGCGGAAGTCGGTCAACAAAGTGAAAAACCGGTGGAAACTGTAGAAACGCACGCCCACTTTACATTAGCGCCGAATCAAGTTTTCCTTGGCTTGAAAGCTGCGAATAAAGAAGAAGCAATCCGTTTTGCCGGTGAACAATTAGTAAAAGGCGGTTTTGTACAACCAAGCTATGTTGATGCAATGTTGGAACGTGAAAAACTTGTTTCCACCTACCTCGGCGAAGGTGTTGCCGTGCCACACGGTACCATTGAAGCAAAAGATGCTGTGTTAAAAACTGGTATCGTCTTCTGTCAATATCCGGATGGCGTGCGTTTCACCGATGAAGAAGATGGTGTAGCAAAATTAGTTATCGGTATTGCCGCTCGCAACAACGAGCATATCCAAGTGGTTACCGCAATTACCAACGCCTTGGATAGTGAAGAAGCAATCAATACCTTAACAACTACAGATGATGTAGAAAAAGTGTTAGCATTACTCAAAGGTTAATAGGCTGTAGGAACGTAGTGATATCACTACGTTCTTTTTATTTAGGAGATTTATAATGAAAGCATTACATTTTGGCGCCGGCAATATCGGGCGTGGTTTTATCGGTAAATTACTTGCTGATGCCGGTATTTATGTCACTTTTGCAGATATTAACGAAACCGTTATTAATCAACTTAACCAACAAAAATCCTACTCCGTCAAAGTGGTGGGAGACGGTCAAAACAAAATTGAAATTGTAAAAAATGTGGATGGAATCAACTCTACCAATCAACAACAGCTTTTTGAAAAAATTCAACAAGTTGATTTAATCACGACTGCTATCGGTGCCGGCGTATTAAAGATTATTGCTAAATCTTTAGCGCAAGGCTTACTACAACGTATCCAAAACGGCAATCATCAACCATTAAATATTATCGCTTGTGAAAATATGGTTCGTGGAACCAGTGCGTTAAAAGAACACGTTTATTCTCACCTTTCCGAAGCAGAACAACAACTTATTGAAAAATATGTTGGCTTTGTTGATTCTGCTGTGGATAGAATTGTGCCACCTGTTGAAGCAAACAGTGAAGATCCATTACAGGTTACGGTCGAAGAATTCAGCGAATGGATTGTGGATGAAACTCAATTTAAAGGCGATATTCCGAACATTCCAGGTATGGAGCGTACCGATAATTTAATGGCATTTATTGAGCGTAAATTATTTACCTTGAATACCGGCCACGCCGTTACTGCTTATCTAGGAAAACTTGCCGGATACCAATTCGTTAAACAATCGATTGATGATGAAAATATCAAACAACAAGTTAAAACTGTAATGCAAGAAAGCGGTGCAGTATTAATCAAGCGTTATCAATTCGATCCGGCTGCCCACGCCGCTTATATTGAAAAAATTCTAAAACGTTTTGCTAATCCGTATCTTACCGATGATGTAGATCGTGTTGGCCGCGAACCTATCCGCAAACTCGGCTATAACGATCGTTTAATCAAACCGTTACGTGGCACCTTGGAATATCAACTTCCTCACCCAATGTTATGCAAAGCAATTGCTGCCGCATTGTGCTACACTAACGCTAATGATCCGCAAGCAGTAGAATTACAAAAATCTATTGTCGATCAAGGGATTACTAAAACATTAGAACAATATACCGGATTAAATGACCAAGCAATTTTTGAGGAAATTGCACAAAATTACGCATCGTTGAAAAAATAATTTCTTGATGATATTAAAGGACTTAAATGATCGAGGAAAAACTTAATGAAGTTACCACCGCAAGAGGGTTAATCATTGCTGCGGTAACGGTTTTTGAAGAGGCGTTGGATCAACTGATCAACAAAGTGTTCCGCAAAACGGATTTTGTTGTTGAATCAGTGATCGAATCGCTGTTCGAGCATTCAGGTCCTTTATTTGACTTTAAAATCCGTTTAAAAGTGTTGTTAGGTTTAGGCGTGATCTCTAAAGACATTTTTGAAGATATTGAACAATTTCTAAAACTTAAAGAGATTATCAACAACCAAACCCAAGAGCTCTCTTTCAGCGATCCTTTGCTGTTAGATTTTGTGCAGCAACTCAACTGCATTAAAGATTCTCTTTTTATTAAAGATCCACCACCAAAACCTACTCAAGATTCATTACTTGAACAGGTAAAAATCATTCGCTGGGATAAGATGATCCGCTCCTATATCACATTGGCAATCATCACTATTCACGAAGCATTATTGATTGAAAGTCCGTTGTGAGCTCCTATCATCCCCAACCAAAATGCGTTCACCACCGGATTTTGTAAATTTTTTCGATTAACGCAGATGCCTAAAGATAATCGATCAATTTCCGGCTCAATATTGAGATAAGTGATTTGTGTATTCATTGGGTTATGGGCAATAACCACATCAGGCAATAACGCTAAGCCGAAGCCCATCGCCACCATCGGCACAATGCCTTCGTGACCGGCAACAGTCGCATAAATTTTCGGATGCTTGATTCCTTTTTGCTGGAACCACTGCTCAATTTTCTTTCTTGCCGGTCCTTCAACCGGCACAATGAAGGGAATTTCTTGCCACGGAATCGGTGTTTGTTGCAATAATTGATTGGCAACACAAGCTACTTTTGGGGCAATTAGTGAAAACGGCAACAAATCTATTTGATGAAAAATGACATTCTCCGGTAACTGTTCCGGTTCTCCGGCAATCGCTAAATCAGCCTGTCGGCTCTGTACCTGTTGCACTGCTAATGCCGGATCGCCTGTTGTAAGTTGAATTTCTACTTTCGGATATTGTTGCCGAAATTGCGTCAAAATTTCCGGTAAATGGCTGTAACTGGCGGTAACGGAACAAAACAAACGAATTTCTCCCGAAAGATCGTGGTTATCCGGTTGAATATTTTGTAGAAAAAGCCGCCAATCCTGCTGTGTTTTTTCCGCAAATTGGCGGAAACGCTCTCCAATCGGCGTTAATTCCACGGAACGATTATCTCGCCAAAACAATGGCTTACCGATTTCCTGTTCTAAACGTTGAATTTGTCGGGAAAGTGTCGAAGGACTGAGATAATTCACTGCGGCAGTTCTAGCAAAATTTTTACTTTCACAAAGATGCAAAAATAATTTGATTTGTTGTAAATCCATATCCAGTTCCAAATTTAAGTTAAAAGTTACAACTATTGCAATAGTTGCAATCATTAATTTTAATAATATCAATTTACGCAATAAAAAAAAGACTTATACTGAATTTATTCATTACTAGAAATCACTTATTCAGGAGCAATTATGGCAAACTACTTCAATACTTTGAATTTACGTCAAAAATTAGATCAATTAGGTCGCTGCCGGTTTATGGATCGCAGCGAATTCGCCGATGAAGCCAACTTTCTTAAAGGAAAAAAAATCGTTATCGTAGGTTGTGGGGCACAAGGTTTAAACCAAGGCTTAAATATGCGTGATTCCGGTTTGGATATCAGCTATGCGTTACGTAAAGAAGCGATTGCCGAAAAACGCGCTTCATTCCAACGTGCGTCAGAAAACGGTTTTGTTGTCGGTAGTTATGAAGAATTAATTCCACAAGCGGATTTGGTCATTAACTTAACACCGGATAAACAACACAGCAATGTTGTTCAAGCAGTAATGCCACTAATGAAACAAGGATCTGCTTTGGGTTATTCACACGGTTTAAATATTGTTGAAGTCGGTGAACAAATTCGTCCGGATATTACTGTGGTCATGGTTGCGCCTAAATGCCCAGGTACTGAAGTGCGCGAAGAATATAAGCGCGGTTTTGGTGTTCCGACTTTGATCGCAGTTCACCCTGAAAATGACCCTAAAGGCGAAGGTATGGCAATTGCCAAAGCTTGGGCAGCGGCAACCGGTGGTCATCGTGCCGGCGTATTGGAATCTTCCTTTGTTGCTGAAGTGAAATCCGACTTAATGGGCGAACAAACCATTCTTTGCGGTATGTTACAAGCCGGTTCATTAATTTGTTACGACAAATTGGTAGCCGATGGTAAAGATCCTGCTTATGCCGCACAATTAGTTCAATTCGGTTGGGAAACCATCACTGAAGCATTAAAACTTGGCGGTATCACTTTAATGATGGATCGTCTATCCAACAGTGCAAAATTGCGAGCATTTGAACTTTCAGAACAGATTAAAGCAATGCTTACCCCATTATTCCAAAAGCATATGGATGATATTATCAGCGGTGAATTCTCTCGTGTGATGATGGAAGACTGGGCAAACGGCGATAAAAAATTGTTAACTTGGCGTGAAGAAACCGGTAAATCCGCCTTTGAAAATGCGCCTAAATATGAAGGTAAAATCAAAGAACAAGAATACTTCGATAATGGTGTGTTAATGATTGCAATGGCAAAAGCCGGCGTGGAATTGGCATTCGATACTATGGTTTCAAGTGGTATCATTGAGGAATCCGCTTACTATGAATCTCTTCACGAATTGCCGTTAATCGCTAACACGATCGCACGTAAACGTTTATATGAAATGAATGTGGTCATTTCAGACACCGCAGAATATGGTAACTATTTATTCGCGAATGTAGCGACACCAATTATGCGTGAAAAATTAGTTCCTCAATTACAAAAAGGTGATTTGGGCGAGCCAACCCCAACTGTTGAAATTGATAATATTACTTTGCGTGATGTGAACGAAGCCATCCGCAATCATCCGATTGAAAAAGTAGGGCAAAAATTACGTGGTTATATGAAAGATATGAAACGTATTATTGTTGCTTAATCAATTATTTGCTTAAAAAGACACCGCAATGAGCAATCATCGCGGTGCTTTTTTATGCGTCATTTTACTGCTGCAACTTGCTATGTTGTTTCATTATCTTCAAGCTGTTCCAGCATTTGTGCAAACCAATCAGAAAAACGTTGCTTAATGGCTGCATAATCCAAATTTTTAGTCTGAACCAATAAACGTTGCCAATATGGTTGAGATTTATCAAACTCATTGCCGCTCTGCTGTTCCATTAATTGGCGATATAACTGCGCTTCTCCACTGTTTTCCTCTGCAAACAACTTTTGATATTGCTGGAAGTCTGTTGTCGGCAAAATACAGATTTGCCCTTGTGCCTGCAAGAAATCCTGTAAATAAATCGCAACTTGTGCCATTGCCTTGTTTTGATCGATAGCAGAAAAAATCGTTGTCTCTATATTGCCTTTATTTATGCCAATAAATCGACTGTCTGTTGCCTGCCCCATCGCTGATAAAATAAGGTGATTCAGCCATAATTTGAGAACATCCTGATCACGAATTTTACCAATACGCCAATCGACATACTGCTGTTGGTAATTATGGTCAATCTGACCTTGCAGTCTCACCTCTTGCCCATCAAGCTCAAACGTTACATCCACCATCACGGAATCCGCTGCTTGCTGTTGATACTGCGCCGTTGCTTGCCGCAATAGATGGCAACTCTGTTCTAATTCCGCTTGTTGTAAAAAAGCAAACTCTGCCCGTGGCAACATTCCCTCTCGTTGCGCTTTTTCAAATTCTAATGTGCTATTTTGCGGTTCGTTTTCAAATAGACGTTGTTTCAGTTGATATTGCGCCAGCGCTGTCAATTCAAACACTTCACTTTCAACACGTTCCTGTTCATTTTCATTGAGATAAACGCCTAAACGCTGTTCAAAGAAATATTTAATCGGCGCAATAACAAATTGTTGCAGATCATCAAGCTCAACTATGAGCTGATGACTGCCATTCTCTGGTTGCAATAATGTTTGATCAAATTCTCTTAATGGATGCTGTTGTTGCTGCTGCGCTTGCGCAATCGGCAACCACTCCTGTGCATAGGAAAAGTGCGGTGCTAAAAAATTATGCTCACTGAATACGGTCATTGGATAGCTGAATCGTAGCTGTTTGAGATCATCCGGATGTGATAAATGATCCGCCATATAATCCCATAACTGATTCACCAACACTGAAGGTTCATATTCTGTGTTATCCACTATCGAATAGCCAACATAACTGATGTAAAGTTTTTGTCGGGCGGACAATAGTGCTTCCAAAAAGAGATAACAATCATCTTCTCGCCGTGAACGATCCCCTTTTTGGGTTTGATACTGCATCAAATCAAAACTGTTATTTGGCAATTGTCGTGGAAAATCAACATCATTCATTCCCAACAAGCAAATCACCTTAAACGGGATCGCGCGCATTGGTAATAAAGTACAAAAATTCAGTTTGCCTAAAAGGAAATGCAGACTGTTGTCCTGTTCATTGAGTTTTTGTTGTAATAATTCACCAATAATTTCTGTGTCAATAGTTTGTGGATAATCTGCTTCATTAATAATATCAATTACTTGATGAACAGTTTGCTTCAACAATGCAATCACCATCTGCTGTTCACCGGCATTAAATAACGTATCTATTAATTGCAGAATCGCTGTTCGCCACTCTTCTGCCATTAAATTTTGGCTCGCTTTTTGTTGCCACTGTTGTAACGCGTGAAAGAAATGTGCCAATTTACCGGCTAATTTCCCTTGCAATCCTTCACTATAATCGAAACCGATAGCATCTTGCCAAATGCCGGACTCACTCTTCAACGCATAGCCCAATAACATCCGCTCAATGCCGTTTTGCCAAGCATTATAATTCGGTACCGGCTCCTGATCATACTTGTCTAAGCCGAAACGAATGCCGGATTGCGTTACCCAATCTCGAATCGTTTGCAATTCACCCAAATCTATCTCAAAACGTTGACGAATTGCCGGCACGTCCAATATCGAAAGCACAATATCACTGGAAAAACGTGATTCTTTCAACGTAAACAGTTGTAGGAAAGTAGAAATCAACACATCACTTTCCGTGACCTTTCGATCTGAAATAGAAAATGGGATATAACGTTTATCCTCTTCTTGATATTGTGAAAAAACCGCCTGAATATAAGGCGTATAGCGATCAATGTCCGCCACCATCACCACAATATCTTTCGGTGTCAATGTCGGATCTTGCCCAAACATTGCCAGCAGATTATCACGTAACACCTCCACTTCACGCATTGGGCTATGGCAGGCGTGCAGCGTTATCGAATCATCTCCCGCTTGATAGTGCAATATTGCCGATGCCGTCGGTGTTAACTCCAAAATTTGTCGTTGCAGCTGTTGCAACAGTTGACCACCTTCAGGTGCGTTATACACCTCAATATCGTTTGGTTCCAACTGTGTTAATTGGTAAAGAAAATCTCGCCCTAATTTACCCCACGATGCTAATAACGGATTCCCCACCGCTAAAGTTTCATCATAAAGTGTCTGCATCTCTTTGCTCTCTGTTTGAATTTTTTGCTTTAATTTTTCTAAATAGCGATGATCGATTAAATCTCCCCAATAATAACGGCTTGGACTATTAAAAAAGAGATGAATATCAATATGTTGGCTTAATGCAGACAAAATGGACAAAAACATTGGCGGCATTGCGGAAATGCCAAACACGATAATACGCGTTGGTAAATTTTTCGGGCAATATCCTTGCTGTAATTGCTCCAAAAAGGTTTGATACAAATTAGCACGATGCCATATCTGCTGTTCGGGATAATGTTGTTGAATATCCTCCACCAATGCCTGCCATAACAGCACCTGCCAACTGATATCATTCATAATATTATCCGCAATAGGCTTAAAGCGAGACGATAATTGCTGAACAAAACTTGTCGTCATCTGTTGCCAATCTGCTGTTTGCCATTGATTGATCCACTCCGGACGATAAACCAAATATTGGTCAAAAAGATCGGCAATTTTTTCCGCTAAATGAAACAATTTGTTTTGCTCAGGCGCGCTGCCTAAATAATCATTCAAGCGCGAAAACGCCGGTAAATGCAATAATGTCGGAATAATTCGCATTAAACGCCAAACCATAGCCGATTTATTAAATGGGTTTTGTTCGCTGATCTCTGCAATATTCTGTTTATACAGTTTCCAAATAAATGATGACGGCATTGGAAAAGCAAAATTCGCTGCGATAGAAAAATGTTCTGCTAACTGAAGTTGTAACCATTGCGCCATTCCGGGGCTTTGCACCAAAATCACATTTTTGGCAAATGGATCCTGTAAGGGTTGCACTTCCAATAATCGAACTAACAGATGTTTTTGATTTTCAAGCTGATTGGCGTAATAGACGGTAAACATTTTCTATTTTCTTATCCCACAATTTTTTAATCTGCATTGTAGCTGAAATTCAATGATTCTAAAAAAGAAAAGGGGAAAATCATCACAATCTTCCCCTGACATTATTTAAAAACGGATCAAGCATTCTGCCGTTTTAACCATCTTTGCAACAATAAAATCAATGCGATATAAACTAATTGCGCAATGATAGTTTGTAATGTGGCATAAAATCCTAACCATTCAATATTCGGCAAAATATCAATAATCGTTGTCGGTAACACCGCTGTAAGTTGTAATGCGTGCACACTGACACCAAGAATCTTGAAACCTAAAATATACAATACCCAAGTTAAAATCTTGAACATTGTCGGCACCGGCAATTTGACCGAACTTTTTAAAATCACCACTGCCAATATCACCAATAAAATCACCGCTATACCAACACCAAGGGCAAAAGATTCTGTGCTGATATTCGGCAAAATACCGACATAAAACAAAATGGTTTCCGCACCTTCTCTGAATACTGACAGAAAACTCAATGCAAATAACGAGATAAAACTGCCTGTCGTCAATGCTTTGTTCATATGTTTTTTAATATATGCCTGCCACGCATTTAATGATGATTTGCTATGTAGCCACGCACCGATAGTTAAAATCATCAAAACGGCAACAATACCGACCGCGCCTTCAATAATTTCTCGATTTGTTCCCGAGCTGGAACTCGGGAATAGTCGTTGTAAGGCAAAAGCAGCCACTAAACTGAGCACTAAACCGGCTATCACACCACCGCCAACCCATTTATAACCTTGCGGACGATTGGCAACACGCAATGCACTTACTAATGCCATTACCACCAACAACGCTTCCAAACCTTCACGTAATAAAATCAGCATTGCATCCAGTGCGCTGTAACCGGCAGCAGGATTAATTTCAGCCAGTTGCGTAATAATCTGCTTTAACTCCGTTTGATATTTAGCTTCACTGCCTTTAGCCAAAATCACCGGCACTTGGCTCTCCACCTTACTATATAATGAACCATTTCTGGTGCTGACCTCCCCTTCAATACTCGGCCAAATCTCAATAAAGGTGGTTAATTTTTCCTGCGCTGTTGCATTATCTTGCTGTTCAAACGCTTGTAATCCCTCTCGCAACAGATTAATACCATCATTTAATTGATAGTTGGTGGTAACTGCTTCCGCTTTTTTGCCACTGACAAAATCATCAAATTGAGTCGCGATTTTCGCAGTATTACTTTCAATCCGTTGATAATCCAACGGTTCGGTTTCTATCGCCACACGTAATAGCGCCAACGCCGTTTCAATTTTGCCGTAATACGCCATATCAACATCACGCACTAAACGCTCATTTTTAGTCCAAATACCATTAAATAGGCGATACTGCTGTTTTAACTGTTCAATATCCGGCAACAATTTATTTTCTGTCACCACTTGTTGCCAATGTTCAAACGCCGGCACAATCCGTTTTTTAAAGCGCTGCTTTTGTTGAGCAATGTCCAAAGGATGCTGCTCTTTATCAAACGCTAATAAAGCAATGGAAAGTTGATTTAAATGCGCAATATCAGTGTCATCCAATGCTTCAGATAAACTCAACAATACATTTTTGCCCGCCGGAGAATTATGCTGTTCAATCGCTTCAAACTGCTGTTGAATTTCAACTAAATCCTGCTTTGCTTGGGTCGAATTATTCTCTTTTACCGCACTCATTACGTCAGAAAGTTGGATAAATAACGGGCTGAGATTTATCTTCTGTTCAGCTTTTAACGGTAACACGCAGAAACACATTAAGCCCCAAAACAGCAACAGATATTTAACGATGCCTTTTATTTTCATTCTAAGCTCCCAACAATGCCTGCCCGATAAACTCGCCCTCTTTCACGCCACCAAAACAAGCAAATAGACCGCTACCGATATGAGTAATATATTCATTCAAACGATCAACATTACCTAATGCATTTTGGATGGTGATAAATTGTTCCGGATCTTTTTGATAGCAAATAAAAAGCAAGCCACTGTCAAACTGTCCGGTGCGAGGATTAATACCATCTGAATAAGAATAAGCTCGACGTAACATCTGTTTTCCGGTTTTATGTGCCAATGCAGAATGTGAATCGTCCGGAATCATTGGTTTACCGTGATGATTCAATTTATCCAGATCCAATGGTGCAAACTCCTCCTTTTCCCCAATTGGTGCACCGGAAATACGATGTCGTCCAAAAGTACGTTCTTGCTCTTTATAACTGGTTCTATCCCAAGTTTCTAAATGCATCACTATTTTACGCACTATCAAATAGCTACCGCCTTTCAGCCAATCGGGTTGATCTACCCATACTTGTCCGTCGAGATCTTTAACGGTATTCGCATTTGCCGTACCGTCTTTAAAGCCAAACAAGTTACGAGGGGTATCAGTGGCTTTATCCGCTGAAATAAACCCTGCTTGGCTCCATTTCATCGTTACATTAGCGCGAGCCACTCTGACTAATTGACGCACAGCGTGAAAAGCCACTTGTGCATCATTGGCACAAGATTGAATACAGATATCACCGCCACTAAACTCCTCTTTCAGTTGATCGCGAGGGAATAACGGCAGATCTTTCAGCTCTTTCGGCGCTTTATCCTGCAAGCCTAACTTCTGCAAAAATGACGGCGAAACGCCGAAAGTGAGCGTCAACCCATATGCAGAAAGATCATCCGCCTCTCCGGTATCCGCCGGCGGTACAAAATGATTTTTAGCATATTCTTTTACATTTTTGCCTTGTGTTAAACGTGCTGCATAAGTTGTCCAAGTTTTGAATACTTCTCTTACTTCATCAAGACTTTCCGTTGCTAAATCCAACACCAAAAAATAGACATAGGTCTGTTGTGGAGTAATAATTCCTTGTTGGTGTTCCCCATAAAATGGATAAGTAATATCGGAAAGGCAATGTTTTTCAGCGACAGAATGATGATTATCTGCCGCGACACTCATACTTAATCCTGAACCGATTAAGCTGCCACCAAGCATTAAACCTGATCTTTTTAAAAATTGACGGCGCGAATTATGTTGTACTTGTTGTGCTGTTAAATTATTACTTTTCATTTGCTCCCCCTTCAAAAAGGAAAAAACCACTGCAGATTAACGCAGTGGTTAACAAAAAATTTAGTTTAAATTAATTACTTTCATCAAGGATCACGCCCATATGCGCAAGCGGTTCCCCAAGTTTATTTACGGCTTCCGCTAATTCACGAGTATCCTGTTTAGACAATTCGGTATAGGCTTTATAGCCATTTTCACCAACTCTGTATTTATCTAATAAGGCATTCACATTCGCAAACTGTTTATCCAACTCGGCCACCAACTTTTCATCTTTCTGAGCCAATTTCGGTTTTAAGATTTGATAGATTTTCTCTGCACCCTCAACATTCGCTTTAAAGTCATACAGATCTGTACGTGAAAAAATTTCCTCTTCGCCGGTAATCTTACTGGTGGAAACCTCATTTAATAAATCAACTGCACCTTGAACCATTAAATCGCCGGTAACTTCTACAGTCGGCACTTTAGCTCGCAGCTCTTTTACATCATTTAATAATTGATCGGCAATTTGTTCTGTTCCTTTGGTAGTATTTTCTGTCCATAAAATCTTTTCAATTTTATGGAAACCACTCCAAATTTGATTTTCTTCCAAATCTGCTTCACGTGCATCGATGCGTGGATCCAAATCACCAAAACTTTCCGCAATAGGTTCTGAACGTTCGTAATACATTCTGATTAATGGATAAAGTTTTTTCGCCTCTTCAACCTTACCTGTTTTCAAAGCAGTTACAAATTGCTCAGTACCTTTAACCAATTCATCAATTTGTTCTACGACAAATGTTTGATATTGCTTAGTTTCTTGTGATAAATCTACCGGTGCGGCGACAGCTGCTTGAGACAAGAAAACGCTTGATGAAATCAATGTAGCAAGCACTAATTTTTTCAATTGGAACATAAATTACCCCTTAAAATATAAATGAGAATAAATCGCATATTTATGGATAACTTATTGTAAATAGGAATTAATGTCAATAACAAATTAAAAATAAATAGTTCCTAGGATAAAAGGCATTTTTGGATTAATTAAAAGAAACTACTATGAAGAAAAAACGTTTTAATTAGGAAATTGAATGAAATATTTGAAGTTAAGAAATGAAATGGCGCACCCGAAAGGATTCGAACCTTTGACCGCTCGGTTCGTAGCCGAGTACTCTATCCAGCTGAGCTACGGGTGCGCTGATAATTTTTGATTTGCCGATTATAACACTTATTCTTTAATTACTCTAGAGTAGCGAGTAAATGGCGCATCCGAGAGGATTCGAACCTCTGACCGCTCGGTTCGTAGCCGAGTACTCTATCCAGCTGAGCTACGGATGCGTCGAATAAATGGCGGTGAGAGAGGGATTCGAACCCTCGATAGAGTTTCCCCTATACACCCTTAGCAGGGGTGCGCCTTCAGCCTCTCGGCCATCTCACCTCATTCGGTTGAGTCGCTATAATATGGATTTTAAAAAATAAGTCAACGCTTTTTTTAAAATGAGCTCTATTTTAGGATTGGTTGCGTAGATTATCATCAAAACATCTAATTTATAACCAATCCAACGCCTATATTTAGTCATCTAACAAAGCTTTTAATCTTGCAAAACCTGCCTGTTGCTTTTTCTTTTTCTCAGCTTCTGTTAATGGTGTTTTATCTTTTTCCCATTGCAAATAGTCTTGGGGTAACTCTAATAAAAATCGGCTAGGCTCCATTTTTACTAAATCCCCCATCTGTCTGCGCCTTTTACAACAAGAGAAAGTTAACTCTTTTTGTGCTCGAGTAATGCCAACATAAGCAAGTCGGCGTTCTTCCTCAATATTATTATCATCAATTGAATTTTGATGCGGTAAAATCCCTTCCTCCATTCCGATTAAATAGACATAAGGAAACTCTAAACCTTTAGAAGCGTGTAATGTCATTAACTGCACCTGATCGCCTTCTTCCTCATTTTCACTACGCTCCATCATATCACGCAAAGTTAAACGTAATACCGCCTGTGATAAAGTTAATGGCTCGTTGAATTCATCTCCTTGCAGCATACTATCAACCCATTGCAATAAAGTTGCTACATTTTTAGTCTGTATCTCTGCAACTTTGGGATTTGAAGCCTGTTCATAAAGATAATTCTCATATTGAATATGAGAGAACATTGCTCTAATTGCTTCTTGAGCCTCTCCTCTCACTACTTCATCTGAAGCCTTGACCACCCATTCCGCAAAATCTTGCAAGGCTGTATAAGCTTTTGCTGTTACTCGTTGCAATAACTCAAAATCAAAAATTGCTTCAAATAACGAACAATGTTTCTCTTTTGCTAACAGTCCCAATTTTTCTAAAGTTGCCGATCCGATTTCTCGCCTTGGCGTATTGATAATACGGATAAAGGCTGCATCATCATCTTGATTTACCAACAGCCGCAAATACGCCATAATATCCTTAATTTCAACACGCGAGAAAAAAGATGTTCCGCCTGAAATTCTATAAGGAATTCTATTTTGCATTAAGGTTTTTTCTAACAAACGTGATTGATGATTGCCCCTATATAAAATCGCATAGTCACGATAAGCTGTTTTATTTAAAAACCGGTGAGACATCAATTCTGCTACAACACGTTCTGCTTCGTGTTCTTCATTTTGTGCTTCAATAACTTGCAATAAATTCCCAGTTCCTAAATTAGAAAACAATCGCTTAGAAAAAATATGATCATTATTATCAATTAATATATTGGCACAATGTAAAATACGTTGTGTAGAACGATAATTTTGTTCCAATTTAATCACTGACAATGTCGGAAAATCGTCTCTCAAGCGAACAATATTTTCCGGGTTAGCGCCTCGCCAAGAATAAATAGATTGATCATCATCACCAACCACCGTAAATTTTGCCGCTTTACCAACCAGCAATTTAATCAACTCATATTGACTAGTATTGGTATCCTGATACTCATCAACCAATAAATACTGAATTTTTTTCTGCCATTTTTCTCTAATCGCATCATTATTACGCAACACCAACGTCGGCAACATTATCAAATCATCAAAATCTACCGCATTCAAAGCCTGCATTTGTGCCATATATTGTTGATAATATGATGCAAATAGGTGTTCAATTTTATTTTTAGCTAACTTTAGCGCATCATTCGGTAAGATAAGATTATTTTTACATAGAGAAATATAATTAATGAATTGATTTAATTTGTCTTTATCTTCTTGAAATGAAATTTGGGTCAGCTCTTTTAGTAGTGCCAACTGATCGTGTTCATCAAATAAAGTAATGCTTGGCTTAAAAGATAAAGCCTGATGTTCTTTTTTGACAAAATCAAAGCCTAATGTATGAAACGTACAAACCGTTAATCCTTTACTCTGTTTCACACCAATTGAATGCGCTACACGCTCTTTCATTTCTCGTGCTGCCTTATTAGTAAAGGTAACCGCTGCAATTTTATTAGGTGAGTAGTTACAATGTTCGATTAAATAAGCAATTTTATTAATGATCACTCGTGTTTTTCCTGATCCTGCGCCAGCAAGAACAAGACAAGGAGTATCAATAGTTGTTACAGCCTGCTGCTGTTGTTTATTTAATTTCATCAGTAATTCTATGGGTTTAACTTTATTTTTTGATAAAAAATTACAAACAAGAGATTCCACTTAAAATAAGTGCAATTCTAAGACAAAATAGATCAATATGATATGGTGTTATATCCTTAATTTTCTTAACAAAAAACCCGCCTAGAAGACGGGTTTGGATTACTCTCTATTGTCAATCTGATTATTTGATGATTTTCGCTACCACGCCGGCACCTACTGTACGGCCACCTTCACGGATCGCAAAACGTAAACCTTGGTCCATCGCAATTGGGTGGATTAAGCTTACTGTCATCTTCACGTTATCTCCCGGCATTACCATTTCCACGCCTTCCGGTAACTCGATTGTTCCTGTTACGTCAGTTGTACGGAAATAGAATTGTGGACGATAACCTTTGAAGAATGGAGTGTGACGTCCACCTTCTTCTTTTGATAATACGTAAACTTCTGATTCGAAA